>NZ_JBVJWD010000016.1:0-157041 GCF_055602785.1 Streptomyces sp. NPDC037301 | reverse complement strand
GGTGAGGGGGGGGGGCCCACAATGGGGGCCTCCCGTTTCGTCGGGGCCTGGGACAAAACGCATCTCGGACGGGCGAGCAACCGTCCGGGGGGGGGCGGTCTCCCCCCCCCCCCCCCCGCCGAAGTGCTACGCCGTAATAAGGGGCGTACCTACGCGTCGAGGCCGATGGCGAAGGCGGCCTCCAGGTCGTGCTGCGAGTACGTACGGAAGGCCACATGCGTGTCGGTGGCCTCGACGCCGGGGATCTTGCTGATCCGGCCGGGGATGACGTCCGCCAGATCGTCGTGCTTGGCCACCCGGACCATGGCGATCAGGTCGTACGTACCGGTGACCGAGAAGACCTCGCTGACGCTGTCCAGCGCTGCGATGGCCTCGGCGATCTCGGGAATCCGGTCCACGCTGGTTTTGATGAGCACGATCGCGGTGATCACGGCTGGCTTTCTCCCTCGGTGGCCGTGGCTGGAGTCTTCACTCTATCCGTACGCCGGTAACGCCCCCAGGCGTAGAGGAAGCCGAGGGCGAAGCCGACCACATGGGCCAGATAGGCCACGCCGGGGCCCCCGCTGCCCGCGCCCTGGACCGCCAGCCACTGCAGGACGAACCAGAAGATCAGCACGATCCAGGCGGGGAAGCGCAGCGGCAGGAAGAAGAGGAACGGGAACAGGCTGGTGACCCGGGCCCTGGGGAACAGGTAGAGGAACGCCCCCAGCACCGCCGAGATCGCCCCCGACGCACCGACGAGCGTCTGGTCGGACGTGGCGTGCGCGGCAGCGTAGGAGACCAGGGCGAGATAGCCGCAGCCGAGGTAGAAGAAGGTGAACTCGGCATGGCCCATGCGCTCCTCGGCCATCGCCCCGAACACGTAGAGGAAGAGCATGTTGCCGAGCAGATGCAGCCAGCTGCCGTGCACGAAGAGGGCGGTGAGCGGGGTGAGCAGGGCGCGTGCGGAGCCGTCCCACAGCTCGCTCGGGATCACGCCCCAGCGTTCGAAATACCCGGCCTGGGCGGCGAGCAGGGTGTCGGCGGTGCCGTAGGACGGGTTGAAGCCGGAGAGCGGACTGATCAGGAAGACCAGACAGCACGCGGCGATCAGGGCATAGGCCACGGGCGGTCCGCCCGAGGTGAGCGTCCGTAGGAGTCCACTGGTTAATCTGGCGGCCGCAGCCCGCCGATCGATCATGAACAGAGCATGACGCAAGCGGAGGGAACGGGACAGACCGCCTCGCCGTGTCGGGGGGACGTGGCTAGGCCGTAGGGTTACGGCAGGACATCCGCAGTTCGACGGCGCACCGCGAGATCCTTGAAGCAGGCAGCACGAGGCTCGACGAAAGAGGACGCACGATGACGACGGTTCCCCAGCCGACCGACGGGACCCGCTGGCGCTGCACGCTCTGCGGAAATCTCACACGGTTCGACGTGACGCGTTCTTCCAAGGTCATCGAATACGTCCATCTCGACCTGGCCGGGGAGTCCACCGTCGAGGAACGCGAGGTGGTCAGTGAGACCATCGAGTCGGTGCGCTGCCGTTGGTGCAATGCGGTGGATCAGATCGAACTGGTGGACAGGCCGGGTGCCGACTCCTGACGGGGCCGTGCGGACAGACAATTTGGGGTGACGGATGGTGGAGCAGCCCGCTAGCGGCGCCGAGTCGGCCGAGGCGGCCGACGACGCCGTCGAGGCGCTCGACCGCCCGCTGCCCGAAGGTGTACGGCGACGGGTCGTCGCGCTGGTCTCGGATGCGTTCGGCGACCTGACGGTCACCGAACTGCCGGCCCAGCTGAGACAGTACGCCCGCTTCACCCCGACCCGGCGCGCCAAGTTCGCCGGGAACGCGATGGCGGCCGCGCTGGAAGGCGACGCACTGTTCCGCCGGCGCATCGGCGAACGGCTCAAGGAGGGGCAGCCGGAGCTGACGGCCGCGCTGGAGGCCGGTTCGCCGCCCGCCGCCGCCGACCCCGTCGATGTGGCTGCCGCAGCCTATGTGCTGCGCCCGGCCGGCTGGGTGAAGCTGGTCACCTCCGCCGGCGAGGAGGCCCAGCGGGCCGATGCCGAGCGCGCCGACGAGGAGAGCCGCCGCGAGCTGGAACGGCTGCGCGAGGAACTCGCCCAGGCCCGCTCCCAGACGAAGAGCGAGACCGAACGGCTCCGCGGCGAGCTGGACGCGGCCCGCAAGGAAGCCGAATCCCTTCAGCGCAAACTGCGCAGTGTCGTCAACGAGGTCAAGCGCGGTGAGGCCGCGCTGCGCCGCAGCCGGGCCGAGACCGACGCCGTGCGGTCCGAGGCGGCCGCCCAGGTCTCCGCGGCCGAGAGCGAGTCCCGTCGGTTCAAGGCGCGGCTCGGTGAGGCCGAGGCGTCCGTCGAGGCGGGCCGCAGGGCCACCAGGGAGGGCCGCTCGGTCGAGGACATGCGGCTGCGGCTGCTGCTGGACACGGTGCTCGACGCCGCCCGGGGACTCCGTCGCGAACTGGCCCTGCCGCCCTCCTCGATCCGTCCCGCGGACAGTGCCGACGCGGTGGAGCCCGGCAGGATGTCGCCCAAGGACATTGCCGCGAGGGCCCTTTCGGAGACCGATCCGGCCCTGCTCGACCAGTTGCTCGCGCTGCCGCAGGCGCATCTGATCGTGGACGGCTACAACGTCACCAAGACCGGCTATCCGCAGCTCCCGCTGGAGAAGCAGCGGCTGAGGCTGCTGGGCGGTCTCGCGGTCCTCGCGGCGCAGACCGGCGCCGAGATGACCTGTGTCTTCGACGGGGCCGAACTGGTCGCCCCGGTGCTGCTCGCACCGCCGCGCGGGGTCCGGGTGCTGTTCAGCAAGCCCGGTGTGACCGCCGATGAGCTCATCCGTCAGCTGGCGCGCGCCGAACCGCCGGGCCGGCCGGTCGTGGTGGTCTCCACCGACCGTGAAGTCGCCGACGGTGTGGCGAAGTCGGGCGCCAGGCCCGTTGCGTCCGTCTTGCTCCTGAAGCGTCTTTCGCGCGTCTAGTGACACTTGTCGGGACTCGGTGGAAATCAGGGAACGGACCGTCAAGTCGCCGCTACACCCTGTGCGATGTGGGTAAAGAAGTACTTCCTGTGACGAGATTTTTCTTGTGAGGATTTGAACTGATCACAAGATGGTCACTAGGGTCGGGCCTCGAACCTTCGCACGGTTGATCACCCATCCGGGGTGACAGCGAAGGCACCGCCGAGTCCGTGACGTGCACGGAGCCGGGGATCTGAATCCCCCACAGCCCGGTAGGCGGCTCGAGGAAGAAGGAGCTCGCCTTCGTGGCGTCCCACCGTCGTCCCAAGCAGCCGAGCCGCGCCCGTGTGACCGTGCTCACCGCGACCGCCGCCGCGGCCGTGGCCCTGACCTCCCAGGCGGCCCACGCCGACCCCAAGCCCTCCAAGAGCGAGGTCAAGGAGAAGGTCGAGAAGATCGGCCACGAGGCCGGCGAGGCCAACGAGCAGTACTACGGCGCCAAGGAGAAGCAGCAGAAGCTGGAGAAGGAAGTCGGCGCGCTGCAGGACAAGGTGGCCCGCGGCCAGCAGGAGATCAACAACCTGCGCAGCGGCCTCGGTTCGCTCGCCGCCGCCCAGTACCGCTCCGGTGGCATCGACCCGTCGGTGCAGCTCTTCCTCTCGTCCAACCCGGACACCTTCCTCGACGAGGCCTCGGCCCTCGACCAGTTGACGGCCAAGCAGACCAAGGCCCTCGGGGAGATCCAGGAGAAGCAGCGGGTCCTCGCGCAGCAGCGCAAGGAGGCCCAGGACAAGCTCGGCGATCTCGCGGACGTACGCAAGACGCTCGGCGAGAAGAAGAAGAAGCTCCAGAGCAAGCTGGCCGAGGCGCAGCGCCTGCTCAACTCGATGACCGCCGCCGAGCGCGCGAAGATGCGCGAGGACCAGCAGCGCGCCAGCCGCTCCGCGGGCGACCGTGTCGACCTGGGCAACGAACTCCCCGCCTCCGCCTGGGGTGCCGCCGCACTGAACGCCGCCAAGACCCAGGTGGGCAAGCCGTACCAACGCGGTGGCACCGGCCCCGGATCCTTCGACTGCTCCGGGCTGACCCAGTGGGCCTACGCCCAGGCCAACGTCCAGATCTCCCGGGTCACGTACACCCAGGTCAACGACGGTGTCCGCATCGGGCGCAGCGCGCTGAAGCCGGGCGACCTGGTCTTCTTCAACAACACCTCTCACGTGGGCCTCTACGCGGGCAACAACACCGTCCTGCACGCCCCGTACACGGGCACGGTCGTCCGCTTCGAGTCGATGAACACCATGGGCAGCTTCCAGTTCGGCGTGCGCGTCGGCTGACGACGCCCGAACGGGCGAATTCCCGCGCCCGCGCAGACAGCCCGCCCCGCCGGAGACCACAGGTCACCGGCGGGGCGTTGCTGTTTGCGCCTCCCCGTCCGCCCGCGCGGCCTTTGGCCGCTCCGTAATCGCCCGACTACTGTCTGCCTGCCGTGCAGCTCACGGTCGTCGGTCCGCCCGCCCCGGGCGGCAGGGGCTGCGCACATCTGCGTACAGCGGAAGGGAGTGCGGCGTCCAGTGGTGTCCCATCGCCGTTCCACACAGCCCGGCCTCAACCGGGGCGCCCGGGTCACTGTTCTGTCGGCCGCGGCGGCGACCGCGGCCGCCACCCTCGGGGCGGCCACCGCGAACGCCGACCCGCAGGACACGCCCCGGACCGCCAAGGCCCGGGTCGACCGGCTGTACAGCGAGGCGGAGCGGGCCACCGAGCAGTACAACAAGGCCGGTGAGAACGCCGACCGGCTGCGCGGCGAGCTGACGCGGACCCAGGACCGGGCGGCCCGCGATCAGGAACGCCTCAACCGGATGCGTACGGCGCTCGGTTCGGCGGCGAGCGCGCAGTACCGCTCGGGCGGCCTCGATCCCTCGCTCGCTCTGCTGCTCTCCTCAGACCCGGACACCTACCTCGACCGGGCGGCCACCCTGGACCGCCTGACCGCGCATCAGGCCACCGAGCTGCGGCAGCTCCAGCAGGCTCAGCGCTCTCTCGCGCAGACCCGCGCGGAGGCCGCCCGGGCACTGGCCGATCTGGAGCGCAACAGGGCGGCCGCCACCCGCCACAAACGGACCGTCGAGCGCAAGCTCGCCCGGGCCAAGCAGCTGCTGGACGCGCTGTCCAGCGCCGACCGGGCGGACTTCGAGCGGTCCTCGCGCTCCGGCCGCGACGACACGTTCCCGGCCATGGCCGTTCTGCCGGCCGGCTCCGCACGGGCCGCCGTGGCCGTCATGGCGGTCCGGGATGCGCTGGGCCGCCCGTACGTCTGGGGGGCCAACGGACCTGCCGGATTCGACTGTTCCGGGCTGATGCAGTGGGCGTACGCCCAGGCCGGGGTCAACCTGCCGCGCACCTCGCAGGCCCAGCGGTACGCGGGACGCATGGTGCCGCTCTCCGAGGCCCGCCCCGGCGACCTGGTCGCCTACCGCGCGGACGCCGGCCACATCGGCATGTACGTCGGCAACGGCCAGGTGATCCACGCCCCGTACCCGGGCGCCCCGGTGCGCTACGACCCCGTCGGCATGATGCCCGTCTCCTCGGTCACCCGCATCTGACCCGTACCCTCGACCGGGTGGCTGACAGGCGGCGTACCGCACGGCGGGGACGTAACGAAGGACGGCGCACGGCGGGAATGCTGCTCGCCGGGCTGCTGTTCGCCTCCGCCTGCGCGGCCCCCGACGACGGCGCCGCCCCGGACTCCACCGCCCGCGGTATCCGCGCCACCCTGGACCGCCGCGCGGCCGCCGTGCTGGAACACGACACGGACGCCTATCTGGCCGCCATAGACCCGCGGGCCACCGGGTTGCGCACGGCCCAGCGCAGGGAACTGGACAACCTCGCGGACGTACCGCTGAGCTCATGGACGTACCGGCTGACGGACGTGACCGGACAGGGCACCGACCGGGCGACCGCGGACATACAGCTGCGCTACCGGATCAAGGGCTACGACGCCGCCCCGGTCGCCGCGGACCGGGTGCTCGATCTGAGACGGGACAGCGCGGACGACCGCTGGTACATCGTCGGCGACCGGGCGGGCAAGGACGGCGGCCGGCAGCTCTGGCAGCAGGGCCATGTCCAGGTGGTGGGCGGAAAGCACAGCCTCGTCCTCGGGGTCGGCCGCACCGAGCAGGAGCTGCACCGGATCGCCTGGGCGGCGGACCGCGCGGTGCCCGCCGTCTCGGACGCCTGGCCGGAACGCTGGGCAGGCCGCGTGGTGGTGCTCGTACCGCACACCGTCCAGGACATGGCGGATCTGCTGGGGTCACCGGCGGCGAACTACCGGGGCATCGCGGCCGTCACCACCGCGCAGACCGGCGGTCCGGGCCGGGCGCCCGCGGACCGGGTGATCGTCAATCCGCAGGCGTACGGCATGCTCGGCACCTTCGGGCAGCGGATCGTCCTCACCCACGAGATCACCCATGTCGCCACCCGCACCCGCACCTCCGCCGCCACCCCGACCTGGCTCTCCGAGGGCTTCGCCGACTGGGCGGCCTACCGCGCCGAGGGCCGTACCGCCGCACAGGCCGCGCCCGAACTGGCCGACGCCGTCCTGCGCGGCGATCTGCCCGCCGAACTCCCCACCGACGAGGACTTCGGCTTCGCGGGAGACCCCGCGCGCCTGGCGAGGGCGTACGAGGGCGCCTGGCTGGCCTGCGAGCTGATCGCCGACCACTGGGGCGAGAAAAAGCTGTTCGCCTTCTACCGGGCCGTCGGAGGGCACTCAGGGCGGGACGGGTCGGTGGAGCAGGCCATGCAGGAAGTGCTCTCCACGTCCCCGCAGGACTTCACGGCACGCTGGCGGCAGTATCTGCGCTCCCGGCTCGGCTGAGCCGGACGTGCTCAGGAGCCGACCGGCTCGGCCTCCCGGCCGGCGCCGGACCGGGCGGTCGGCGGTCGGCCGTCCTCGCGCGGCACTCCGGACACCGTCTGCCGCCAAAGCTGCCGGCAGGCGATCAGCGTCGCCGCGACCAGCAGGCCGTTGCGCAGGAACATCAGCGTCACGCCCGTCGCGTCGCTGGTCACCACATGGACGAACCCGAGCGGGAACTCCAGCTGAGTGATGCCCGTGGCGAGCAGCACCAGAACGGCCGGCAGCCCCATCCGGCTGTCGCGGAAGACCAGGCAGACCGCCGCCAGGCCGACCAGCCACAGCATGTACTGGGGGCTGATCACCCGGCTCGTCGTCGTGAACAGCAGCACCGCCGTGAACGCCGCGTCGGCCGGGGTGTTCACCCGGAAGTCACAGGCCCGCAGCCGCCACACCAGCAGCCAGCCGAAGGCCACGACGGACAGGCCGAGGGCGAGCGTGCTCACCAACGGCACATGCGGACCCAGGAACTCCAGCGAGCCGTAGTGCAGCTCCACCCGGCCCTGCCAGCCGAACTGCCGCCACACATGGAAGACCAGCGCCCCCAGCGACTCGACCTCGGTGCCCCGGTCGCGCTGGAAGCCGAGAAAGGCCAGCGCACCGGGCATCGCCACGGTGCAGACCACCAGCAGCCCGGCCGCCGCCACTGCCGCGGCCGTCCACGCCCGGCGCGTCTGCGGCCCACGCGCGGTACCGGCCAGGATCAGCACCGGCCACACCTTCAGCAGCGCACCCACGGCGGCCAGCACCCCCAGCACCCGCGGATGCCGCACCCCCGCAAGCAGCGCCGCCACCGCCACCGCCGCCACCATCACGTCGTAGCGGGCGTACGCGGTCGTACCGAGCAGCGGCACCCCCGCCACCCACACCCAGGCGCCTGCCGTCCACCGGCCGGTCCGGCGGCCCGCGTACAGCAGCAGCCCCAGCACCAGCCCGTCGCACAGGAACGCGAGGACGAAGAAGGCCGAGGCGTAGTCCAGGAACGGGAGCAGGGCGGGGGAGAGGATGGCGAGCGCGGCGAGGGGCGGGTACTGCCAGGTGACGTCGGACTGCGGGTACGTACCGGTCTTCAGGACCTCGGACCAGCCGTGGTAGATCACCGAGACATCACTGGTCACGTCCGGTCCGGGCAGCGTGATCACCTTCGTGACGCAGAGCAGCAGCGCGACCCTGGTGAGGGCCCACACCGCGAGAGCGAGCCGCGCGCCGGTCGATCCCGTCATGGACGCCTCATCCGTTTCGTCAGTGGGTACTCGGTGGGTACGACGAGCCATGATGCCCACCCGGCCTGTGCGAGAGCCATCGGCCCGGCCGCCCGGTACTGTCGGCCGGGATGGACAAGACCCTGATCGTGACCAACGACTTCCCGCCCCGCCCCGGCGGCATCCAGGCATTCCTGCACAACATGGCACTGCGCCTGGACCCCGGACAGATCGTCGTATATACCTCCACCTGGAAGCGCAGCCCCGAAGGCATCGCGGCCACCGCCGCCTTCGATGCCGAGCAGCCGTTCACCGTCGTCCGAGACCGTACGACGATGCTGCTGCCGACCCCGCGGGTCACCCGGCGCGCGGTGCAGCTGCTGCGCGTACACGGCTGCACATCCGTCTGGTTCGGCGCCGCGGCCCCGCTCGGGCTGATGGCTCCGGCGCTGCGCAGGGCCGGTGCCCGCCGCCTGGTCGCCACCACGCACGGGCACGAGGCGGGCTGGGCCCAGCTGCCCGCGGCCCGGCAGCTGCTGGGCAGGATCGGCGAGACCACGGACACGATCACCTATCTGGGGGAGTACACCCGCTCCCGGATCGCCACCACACTCAGCCCCGAGGCGGCGGACCGGATGGTCCAACTGCCGCCCGGCGTCGACGAGAAGATCTTCCACCCGGACTCCGGCGGGGACCTGATCAGGGCCAGGCTCGGGCTCTCGGACCGGCCCGTCGTCGTCTGTGTGTCACGGCTCGTGCCGCGCAAGGGCCAGGACACGCTGATCCTCGCGATGCCCGCGATCCTGGCGCAGGTACCGGACGCGGTGCTGTTGATCGTCGGTGGCGGACCGTACGCCAAGGAGCTGAAGCGGCTGGCCGAGGAGACGGGGGTCGGCGACTCGGTGCGCTTCACCGGGCCGGTGCCGTGGGACGAACTGCCTGCCCACTGTGGCGCGGGCGACGTCTTCGCCATGCCGTGCCGGACCCGTCGAGGCGGCCTCGACGTGGAGGGCCTCGGCATCGTCTTCCTGGAGGCGTCCGCGACCGGACTGCCGGTGGTGGCGGGCGACTCGGGCGGCGCGCCGGACGCCGTGCTCGACGGCGAGACCGGGTGGGTGGTGCGCGGCGGCTCCGTGGAGGAGTCGGCCGACCGGATCGTCACTCTGCTCCGTGACCCGGAGCTGCGGCAGCGGATGGGGGAGCGGGGGCGGGCCTGGGTCGAGGAGAAGTGGCGCTGGGACCTGCTGGCCGACAGGCTCCGTGCGCTGCTCTGACCCCACGTGACGCGGTACGCCGAGGAGGCCCCGCGCGAGTACGTGAGAGGGGGCCCGCACACCCCGTGCGGGCCCCCTCTCACGTACTTCGGGTCAGCCCCGGTAGATCGACTCGACCTCGTCCGCGAAGTCCTTCGCCACCACATTGCGCTTCAGCTTCAGCGACGGTGTGATGTGCCCCGCCTCCTCGGTGAACTGGGACGCCAGGATGCGGAACTTGCGTACCGACTCCGCCTTGGACACCGCGGCGTTCCCGTCGTCCACCGCCCGCTGCACCTCGGCCAGCAGCTCCGGGTCCTCACGCAGCGACACGGCCGTCGAGCCGGCCGGCTTGCCGTGCTCCTCGGCCCAGCGGCCCAGGAACTCCTCGTCCAGGGTGATCAGCGCGCCCACGAACGGCCGCCCGTCGCCGACCACCATGCACTCGGCGACCAGGGCGTGCCCGCGGATGCGGTCCTCGATCACCGCGGGAGCGACGTTCTTGCCGCCCGCCGTGACGATGATCTCCTTCTTGCGTCCGGTGATCGCGAGATAGCCGTCCTCGTCGAGCGTGCCGATGTCGCCCGTGTGGAACCAGCCGTCGGCCAGTGCCTCGGCCGACGCCACCTCGTTGTTCCAGTAGCCGGTGAACAGGTGCTCGCCGTGCAGCAGCACCTCGCCGTCGTCGGCGATCCGGACGACCGAGCCGGGCAGCGGCTGGCCGACGGTACCGATCTTCTGCCGGTCCCACGGATTGAACGCGGTGGCCGCGCACGTCTCTGTGAGGCCATAGCCCTCAAGCACCGTGAAGCCGATACCGCGGTAGAAGTGGCCGAGCCGCTCGCCCAGCGGCGCGCCGCCGGAGATCGCGTACTCCCCGCGTCCGCCGAGGACGGCCCGCAGCTTGCTGTAGACCAGCCGGTCGAAGACCTTGTGCTTGAACTTCAGGCCCATGGAAGGGCCCTGAGGGGTACCCAGCGCGCGGCTGTACGCGATCGCCGTGTTCGCGGCCTTGTCGAAGATCCTGCCCTTGCCGTCGGCCTGCGCCTTGGCGCGCGCCGAGTTGTAGACCTTCTCGAAGACCCGCGGCACACCGAGGATCAACGTCGGCCGGAAGGAGGCCAGTTCATCGGTGAGGTTCTTGATGTCCGGTACGCAGCCGAGCTTGATCGGGGCCATCACCGAGGCCACCTCGACCAGCCGTCCGAAGACATGCGCGGCGGGCAGGAAGAGCAGCACCGAACACTCGCCGGTACGGAAGAGGGGCTTCAGCCGCTCCACCACATTGCCGCACTCCGCGAAGAAGCTGCGGTGCGTGAGCACACAGCCCTTGGGACGGCCGGTGGTGCCCGAGGTGTAGACGATGGTGGCCGGGTCGTCCGCCTTGGCGCTCGCCATCCGCAGGTCCAGGGTCTCGTCCGAGACGTCCTCGCCGGTCGCCGACAGCCGGCGGACCGCGTCGTCCTCGATCTGCCAGATGCCCTTCAGGGCAGGCAGATCCGCCTGGACCGAGACCACGGAGGCCTGGTGCTCCGCCGACTCCACGATGCACAAGGTGGCACCGGAATCGCCGAGGATCCACTGGATCTGCTCGGGCGAGCTGGTCTCGTACACCGGGACGGTGACCGCGCCCGCGCTCCAGATCGCGAAGTCGAGCAGGACCCACTCGTAGCGCGTACGGGAGAGCAGGGCCACCCGGTCGCCCGCTTCGATGCCCGCAGCGATCAGGCCCTTGGCGACGGCTCTGACCTCGGCCAGGAACTGTGTGGCGTCGACATCGGTCCACACTCCCGCCACTTTGCGGCTCATCACCGCAACATCGGGATGCTGAGCGGCATTGCGGCGGATGAGATCCGTCAGGTTGCCGTCCGAGGGGACCTCGTACAGGGCCGGAAGGCTGAACTCGCGCAAGACTGCTGCTCCTCATCGGGCTCCGGTGCCACGGCTCTGTGTGACGCACCGGCTGCGGTCCAAGAATGGCGGGTGCTCAGTGGGGTGAGCACGACTGGACTGCCCGGACGTTACCCACCAGTACTCGGTTCCCGATAGGGGGTTCCGGCCAGATGTCTTATGCGTCACATACAACGGTGATCCTTGCGCGCACAGTAGTCCACTGCGGTTACCACCCGGAGGTCGTCGCAGGTCCGGCGGCCTCTACCCAGGCGGACAGCAGAGTTCTAGGGTGATCGTCATGCCAGTCGGACCGAACAGCCGAGGGACCTCGACCGCACGGCGCACGCGCGTTCATGTGGTCAGCGACGTGCACGGCAGCACCGAGGCCCTGGCCCGCGCGGGGGACGGCGCCGACGCGCTGATCTGCCTCGGTGACCTGGTGCTCTTCCTCGACTACGCCGACCACTCGCGCGGCATCTTCCCCGATCTGTTCGGCGTGGAGAACGCCGACCGGATCGTCGAACTGCGCACCGCTCGCCGCTACGAGGAGGCCCGCGAGTTCGGCCGCGGCCTGTGGGCGGGCATGGACCGCAACGCCGCGATCGTCTCGGCGGTGCGCAAGCAGTACGCCGAACTCTTCGCCGCCTTCCCCACCCCGACGTACGCCACCTACGGCAACGTCGACATCCCCGACCTGTGGCCCGAGTACGCACGCCCGGGCACCACCGTCCTCGACGGCGACCGCGTCGAGATCGGCGGCCGCGTATTCGGCTTCGTCGGCGGCGGCCTGAAGACCCCGATGAACACCCCGTACGAGATCGGCGACGAGGAGTACGCGGCCAAGATCGAGGCCGTCGGCCCGGTCGACGTGCTCTGCACCCACATTCCCCCCGATGTGCCCGAGCTGACGTACGACACGGTGGCGCGCCGCTTCGAACGCGGCAGCCGGGCCCTGCTCGACGCCATCCGCAGGACCCGCCCCCGGTACGCGCTGTTCGGCCATGTCCACCAGCCGCTGGTCCGCCGGATGCGGATCGGCACCACCGAATGCGTGAACGTCGGCCACTTCGCGTCCACCGGCAGGCCCTGGGCCCTGGAATGGTGACCGCACCGGCACCGGGCCCTGGAACGAGGCGCCGCGCACACGCGATAGCCTTCTGACGGCAGGCCTCTGCCTGCGCACCGGTACACCGCACTGGAGGAGCCACGGCGATGGCTGAACACACCAGCTCGAGCATCACGATCGAGGCGGCGCCGGCCGACGTCATGGGAGTGATCGCCGACTTCGCCCGCTATCCGGAGTGGACCGGCGAGGTCAAGGAGGCCGAGGTCCTCTCCACCGACGACCAAAACCGCGCCGAGAAGGTCCGTCTCGTCCTCGACGCCGGAGCGATCAAGGACGACCACACCCTCGCGTACACCTGGACCGGCGACTACGAGGTCAGCTGGACCCTCGTCAAGTCCCAGATGCTGCGCGCCATCGACGGCTCCTACGCGCTCGCCCCGCTCGGCGACGGCGACCGCACCGAGGTCACCTACCGGCTGACCGTCGACGTCAAGATCCCGATGCTCGGCATGATCAAGCGCAAGGCCGAGAAGGTCATCATCGACCGCGCCCTGGCCGGCCTGAAGAAGCGCGTCGAGTCCGTCCCGAAGGCCTGACCCGGTGCGTACGGTCCTTGTCACCGGCCCCGGCGGCGCCGGCCGTACCACCGTCGCGGCGGCGACCGCGCTGGCCGCGGCCCGTCGCGGGCGCCGCACCCTGCTGCTCTCCGCCGACGCCATACCCGGCTTCCCCGAAGGCACGGAACCCACCGAGGTCACGGACGGCCTGTGGTCCGCCCGCATCGACTCCGACGAACACTTCCGCAGCGAACTGCTCACCCTCCAGGACCAGGCGTCCGGCGTGCTCGACCTGCTCGGTGGGAACCGGCTGGACGGCGAGGAACTCACCGAACTCCCCGGCAGCGCCCAGCTCGCCCTCCTGCACGCCCTGCGCCGCGCCGCCCGGGGCGACTGGTCGCCGGGCGGCTACGAACTCCTCGTCGTCGACCTGCCGCCGCTGCGCGAAGCGCTCGCCGTACTCGCCCTGCCCGAACAGCTGCGCCGCTATCTGCGCCGGCTGCTGCCCCAGGAACGCCAGGCCGCACGCGCCCTGCGTCCGATGCTCGCCCAGCTCGCCGGCGTACCCATGCCCGCCCAGTGGCTGTACGAGGCCGCCGCCCGCAGGGACGCCGAGCTGGCCGCCGTCCAGGCACTGATCGAGGACCGCAACACCACGCTGCGGCTGGTCGCCGAACCAGGCCCCGCCGCCGAGGACGCCCTGCGCACCGCCCGCACCGGACTCGCCCTGCACGGATTGCGCGTCGACACCCTCGTGGTGAACCGGGTACTGCCCAGGCACTCCGGCGACCCCTGGTTCGCGGCCCTCGCCGCGCAGCAGGAGAAGACCATCGACCACTGGTACGAGGAATGGGTGCCCGCGGCAGCCCTGTGCGAAGTGCCCCACCTCGGCCGCGATCCGCGGGGCCTGGACGACCTCACCCTCCTCGACACCGGAGCCGGCTCCACCGTCTTCGAGGAGGCGGGCACCGGCGGCGGCCTCTTCGAGGGCGACGGACTCGCCGCGGAACTGGACGACCGGAGCCCCGGCCGGGCCGACGACCCCTGGTGGATCGAGGACCCGAACGCCCCGGACGGCCTCGACGAGCTGCGGCCGCTGCTGCCCGGCAGCCGGATCGTGACCGCCCCGCCGCCCGACGAGGGCGACTCCGTTCTGGTCTGGTGCCTGCCCCTGCCCGGCGTCGTCAAGTCGGACCTCCAGCTGGTGCGCCGCGGCGACGAACTGCTCCTCACCGTGGGACCGTTCCGCCGGATCGTCCCCCTGGAGTCCGGGCTGCGCCGTTGTACCGTCTCCGGCGCCGCCCTCACCGACGGGGTGCTCCGGGTCCGGTTCACGCCGGACCCCGGTCTGTGGCCCCGGACGAGCTGAACGGCGCATCACGGTTCGGGTAACGTCGGTAGCAGGTGCCCCGTATGCCGCGCCGCCGGCAAACCACGTCGCAGGAGTCCGCCATGAGCGAAGCCACCGATCGTCCCGTCGACGACGACGCGTGGGCGAAGGCCTGCGCCGAGGACCTCGAAGCGGAGAAGGCCCGCCGCCGCGCCCAGCACGGCCCGCCGCCCGGCTCCGCAGCCGAGGAGCTGCGCAAGCTGGTCGACGCCGTGGCCGACAAGGTCTCGTCCCTCCGGTCGCCGCTGTTCGGCGCGGCGGCCCAGGGCACCGTGCAGCAGATCATCAAGCAGGCCAAGTCCGCCGTCGAGCCCGTCATCGAACGCAATCCGGACGTCTTCGACCACATCGCCGCGGCCGGCAACGAACTCCTCGCCGCCTACCGCTCCGCCGTGGAAGGCCAGGAACGCCGCTGGACCCAGGGCACCGGGGCCCCCGCAGGCACCGAAAAGAAGGCCGACGACCCCACCGACCCGCGCGACGAGGGCCCCGCCGCGGGCGAACACATCGATCTGGACTGACCAGCACCGATGGGTAGGGTCCCCGGCTCGGGTACCGTTGGCCACAGCGGGGCTCGACCGAAACTGAGGGATTCATGGGACTCACCATCGGCGTCGATATCGGCGGCACGAAGATCGCAGCTGGAGTGGTCGACGAAGAGGGACAGATCCTCTCGATGTTCAAGGTGCCGACCCCGCCGACGGCTGAAGGCATTGTCGACGCGATCGCGACGGCCGTGTCCGGTGCGAGCGAGGGCCACCAGATCGACGCCGTCGGCATCGGCGCCGCCGGATATGTCGACGACAAGCGCGCCACCGTGCTGTTCGCGCCGAACATCAACTGGCGGCACGAGCCGCTGAAGGACAAGGTCGAACAGCGCGTCGGCCTTCCGGTCGTCGTCGAGAACGACGCCAACGCCGCCGCCTGGGGCGAATACCGCTTCGGCGCCGGACAGGGCCACGACGACGTCATCTGCATCACGCTCGGCACCGGTCTCGGCGGCGGCATCATCATCGGCAACAAGCTGCGCCGCGGACGCTTCGGTGTGGCCGCCGAGTTCGGCCACATCCGGGTCGTCCCGGACGGCCTGCTCTGCGGCTGCGGCAGCCAGGGCTGCTGGGAGCAGTACGCATCCGGGCGCGCACTCGTCCGGTACGCGAAGCAGCGCGCCAACGCCACCCCCGAGAACGCCACGATCCTGCTGTCGCTCGGCGACGGCACGGTGGACGGCATCGAGGGCAAGCACATCAGCGCGGCCGCCCGGCAGGGCGACGCGGTGGCGATCGATTCGTTCCGCGAGCTGGCCCGCTGGGCCGGCGCCGGACTCGCAGACCTCGCCTCGCTCTTCGACCCGTCCGCGTTCATCGTCGGCGGCGGCGTGTCGGACGAGGGCGAGCTCGTCCTCGACCCGATCCGCAAGTCGTTCCGGCGCTGGCTGATCGGCGGCGAATGGCGTCCGCACGCCCAGGTGCTCGCGGCCCAACTGGGCGGCAAGGCAGGCCTGGTGGGCGCGGCTGACCTGGCCCGCCAGGGCTGAACCACCCGGAACCGCACAGAGCCGGACGCCCGTCGCACCCCCTGGGGAGTGGCGGGCGTCCGTCGTATCGTGAGACGTATGGTCCTGACGCCGCTGCCCGACTCCCGTACCGAGCCGGATGGTTCGGCCGTCATCAGAGTGCTCAGCTACAACGTCCGGTCGATGCGCGACGACTGCGAGGCACTGGCCCGCGTCATCAGCGCCTGCGCCCCCGACCTCGTCCTCATCCAGGAAGCCCCGCGCTTCTTCCGCTGGCGCAAGCGCGCCGCCTGGCTCGCGGCCCGCACCGACCTGGTCGTCCTGAGCGGCGGCGCCACGGCGGCCGGGCCACTGCTGCTCTGCTCGCTGCGGGCCACCGTGGAGCGGACCGAGGACGTGCTGCTGCCACTCACCCCCGGCCTGCACCGCAGGGGCTTCGCCACGTCGGTGGTACGGATCGCGGGCACCCGCATCGGTCTGCTGAGCTTCCATCTGAGCCTGCAGCGCGACGAACGCCTGGCCCAGACGCAGATGCTGCTGGAACGGCTGGACGCGATGGGCGTCGAGCACGCCATCGCGGCCGGCGACCTCAACGACGTACCGACCGGGACCGCGTTCCGGCGGCTGGCCGGGCGGCTCCAGGACTGCTGGGCCGTGAGGCCGTGGGGTGACGAGAACACCTTCTCGCCGGACCGTCCGCGGCGACGCATCGACGCCGTGTTCGCGACGGGCGGGATCGAGGTGCTCGGCTGCGGTGTCCCCGCAGGACTGCCCGGTGTCACCGACGCCGACCTGCGGGCGGCCACGGACCACCTGCCGGTGCTGGCGGCACTACGGGTGCCCGCGACCAGGCCTTGAGCTGCGCGGCAGCAGCTCAAGGCCACCTCGACCGGTCCGGTCTCAGACCACCGCTCCGCGCCCCGGGTCGTCGCCGTCCTCGTCGTCGTCCTGCATCCGCGCCACCAGCGTGACGAAGCCGCCCAGGAATCCGCCGACGCAGACCGTCGTGAGCCACCAGGTCATGTCCCACCGCAGCAGCACCGCGACCAGCATCAGCACCGGACCGCCGACGACCGCGAGCCAGGCGAACTTCGCCGTGACATCGGCCTCCGGCAGCGGCGGCGGCTCCGGAGGGACGAAATGCCCCTCGTCGCTGTCGTCGATGTCGCCGTCCTTCGGCTCCTCGACCTCGTAGTCGCGCGGACCGGCGACGCCGGGGGCGAACACGATCGAGCTGCCGAGCGGCTTCTCCGGCGGCTTCGGGGCCTTCTTCCCGACCCCCTTGTCCGGGTCCAGGACCCCCGACTGATCGTCCTCCAGCAGTGCGAGATCCTCGATCGACCTGAACGGCTTGGCGCCCGGCGGGTCCGGCGGCTCCTCGCCGTACCCCGCCACGATCGCCTTCCACACGGCGTCCTCGTCGATCGACCGGTCGGACCGCTCGCTGTCGGCGCCCGGCGGCACTTTCTGGGCAGCGGCATCCTGGGGACCCGTACCGTCGTCGGGGACGGACGTTCCCTCCGCGGGAAGAGCCGCTCCCTCCGCGGGGAGGGCAGCTCCTTCCGCGGGCAGGGGCTCGCGTCCCTCCTCGCTGCCCGCGCGCTCCGCGTCGTGCTCAGCCACCTGACGTGCTCCCCTTCTTCCCTACGCTCGGAGCGAGGCGGCCGATGAACCGGTAGCTCTCGTCGAAGATCCGCTC
The DNA here is from genome assembly GCF_055602785.1 of Streptomyces sp. NPDC037301. Taxonomy (NCBI): domain Bacteria; kingdom Bacillati; phylum Actinomycetota; class Actinomycetes; order Kitasatosporales; family Streptomycetaceae; genus Streptomyces; species Streptomyces sp. NPDC037301. The sequence continues at coordinate 139,587 of NZ_JBVJWD010000016.1, read as the reverse complement.
CGCATCGTGGTCCAACGTCGCCACGTGGTAGCTCTGTTCCAGCAGGATCTCCTCGACGTCCGTCGACGACACCCGGCTGAGGATCCGGGCCGAGTCGGCCGGCGGCACCACATGGTCCTGCGGGCTGTGCAGCAGGACGATCGGCTGGGTGACCTGGGGCAGCTCGGCGTCGACCAGGCGGAAGAAATTCCGCAGCGAATGCGCCGCGTGCAACGGCACCCGGTCGTACCCCACCTCGGCGGAGCCCTCCAGAGCGATATCGCTCGCCAGCCCCTTCGTCGTCCGCACCAGATGGCGGGCGACCGGCAGCGCGTACGCCGACAGGCCGTGCACCTTGTTCGCCGGATTGACGAGCACCAGACCGCTGATCGTGTCCCCGTGCTTCGCCGCCAGCCGCAGCGTGAGCGCTCCGCCCATGGAAAGCCCGAAGACGAAGACCTGGCTGCACCGCTCCAGCAGGGCGCGCAGATCCCGGTCCACCTCCGCGTACCAGTCCTGCCAGCCCGTGAGCTGCATGTCCTCCCAGCGGGTGCCGTGCCCGGGCAGCAGCGGCAGCGAGACCGTGAGCCCGCGCTCCGCCAGATAGTCGGCCCAGGGGCGCAGCGACTGCGGGGAACCGGTAAATCCGTGACAAAGAAGGACGCCGACCTCTCCGCCCTCGTGGCGGAACGGCTCGGCTCCAGGCAGGACCGGCACCGGGGTCTCCTGTTCGTGAGGCTCGAAGGGGAGCGAAAGGGGGAGTGCAGAAGGATTACTTCACCGTACGCGACCGGACCGACACCGACCAGGGCCGTCACGGCCCCGGCCGCTGCTTCGGCTCCGTGCCGGGCGGGAGCGCGGACGGCCCCACGGGTTAAGGTCTGTCGGACAGCACACAGGAGGCACCAGAGTTGATCTACGGCGCAATGAAGTTCTCCATCGGCGGGTCGTTGAAGCTCGCCTTCAGGCCATGGGTGGAGGGCCTGGAGAACATCCCCGCGCAGGGACCGGCGATCCTCGCGAGCAACCACCTGTCGTTCTCCGACTCCTTCTTCCTGCCGGCCGTCCTGGACCGCAAGGTCACCTTCATCGCCAAGTCCGAGTACTTCACCGCGCCCGGCGTGAAGGGCAAACTGACCGCCGCCTTCTTCAAGGGCGTCGGCCAGCTCCCGGTGGACCGCTCGGGTGCCCGAGGCGCCGGCGAGGCGGCCATCAAGGCGGGCATCGAGGTCATCGAGAGCGGCGGGCTCTTCGGCATCTACCCGGAGGGCACCCGCTCGCCCGACGGCCGTCTCTACCGCGGCAAGCCCGGCGGACTCGCCCGGGTGGCGCTGGCCACCGGAGCGCCCGTCATCCCCGTCGCGATGATCGACACGGAGAAGATCCAGCCGCCGGGCCAGGTGATCCCCAAGCTCATGCGCCCGGGGATCAGGATCGGCAAGCCGCTCGACTTCAGCCGCTACCACGGCATGGAGGGGGACCGCTTCATCCTGCGCTCGGTCACCGACGAGGTGATGTACGAGATCATGAAGCTCTCCGGCCAGGAGTACGTCGACATCTACGCGACCGCCGCCAAGCGGCAGATCGCGGACGAGGCGAAGCGCCGTGCCGAGGAGCAGAAGCACGCGGGCAGAGAGTCCGGAACGCAAGGGTGACGGAACGGTCCGGCGCGTAACCGCGTCGTTTCCGTCCGGGGGGTGGGGGAAATGGCCAGGCGCGAGCGGGTCGTGCGCATGTCGGTCGAGCAGCCGCTGTGGCGTGCGCTGACGGCGTACCGCATTCTGACGATGCTCTACGCGATCCTGCTCGCCGTCTTCGGCCGGGACAAGTACGAGCGGCCCTGGGTGGCCATCGTCTTCCTGGTGGTGATGGCGGCCTGGACGCTCGGCACCCTCCCGAAGGTCGCGGGCGCCGTCGCCTGCACCAGACGCTTCCTCGGCGCCGACCTGGCCCTCGCCCTCGTCGGCATCCTCCTCACCCCGCTCGCCGACTTCGACGCCCAGCACATCGACGGTCCGACGCTGTCGTCCATCTGGACCGCGGGCTCCGTGCTGGCCTTCGCGATCAAGGGCGGCTGGCGCTGGGCGGCCTTCGCCTCCACCTTCGTCGCGATCGCCAACATCATCGAGCGCGGCGAGCCCAGCCGGGACACCTTCCACAATGTCCTGCTGGTCTGGGTCGCCTCCATCGCCATCGGTTACGTCGTCGAGGTGGCCAGGGCCAGTGAGCGCACCCTCGCCCGCGCCCTGGAGATCGAGGCCGCCACCCGCGAGCGGGAACGGCTGGCCCGCGACATCCACGACAGCGTGCTCCAGGTCCTCGCGATGGTGCAGCGCCGCGGCACGGCGCTGGGCGGCGAGGCCGCCGAACTGGGCCGGATGGCCGGGGAGCAGGAAGTCGCCCTGCGCACCCTGGTCTCCAGCGGTCTGGTGCCCACCACCCGGGTCTCCGAGGACGCCGCCGAGGGCGCCGTGGTCCGCAGCGTCGAGGTCGACGATGAACCGTCCGGGCAGGCCGACTTCGATCTGCGCTCCCTGCTCGCACCGCACGCCGGCTCCCGGATCAGTTTCGCGGAGCCCGGCGCACCGGTGCTGCTCGCTCCCGGGGCGGCGAAGGAGCTGGCGGCCGCTGTCAGTGCCGCCCTGGACAATGTCAGGGTCCACGCGGGGGAGATGGCCCAGGCCTGGATCCTTGTCGAGGACTGGCCGGACGAGGTGATCGTGACGGTCCGGGACGACGGCCCCGGCATCCCGGACGGGCGGCTCGCCCAGGCCGAGGGGGAGGGGCGGATGGGGGTCGCTCTGTCGATCCGGGGACGGCTGCGTGACCTGGGCGGCACGGCAGAGTTGATTTCGGTGCCCGGCCAGGGCACCGAGGTCGAGTTGAAGGTTCCGAAGGTTTCACGGGGGAAGGCAGGATCAGCAAGATGAGCACGAAGAACATCCAGGGTGCCGAGGAGCGGACCATCAGGGTGATGGTCGTCGACGACCACCCGATGTGGCGCGATGCCGTCGCCCGCGATCTTTCCGAGTCCGGTTTCGAAGTGGTGGCGACCGCCGGTGACGGGCCGCAGGCCGTCCGCAGGGCGAAGGCCGCCACCCCCGACGTCCTCGTACTCGACCTCAACCTGCCCGGCATGCCCGGCGTACAGGTCTGCAAGGAACTTGTCGGTTCCCACCCCGGACTGCGCGTCCTGGTGCTCTCCGCGAGCGGCGAGCACGCCGACGTGCTGGAGGCGGTCAAGTCCGGCGCCACCGGCTATCTGCTCAAGTCGGCCAGTACGCAGGAGCTGACCGAGGCCGTGCGGTCCACCGCCGTCGGCGATCCCGTCTTCACCCCGGGCCTTGCCGGACTGGTCCTCGGCGAGTACCGCAGGCTCGCCTCCGACCCCACGCCCGTCGCCTCCGACGAACCCAAGGCCCCGCAGCTCACGGAGCGCGAGACCGAGGTGCTGAGGCTGGTCGCCAAGGGGCTCTCGTACAAGCAGATCGCCGAGCGTCTGGTCATCTCGCACCGCACCGTCCAGAACCACGTGCAGAACACCCTGGGCAAGCTCCAGTTGCACAACCGGGTGGAGCTCGTGCGGTACGCGATCGAGCGCGGCCTCGACGACGCCTGACCCAACCCGCCCGGATTGTGCGGAATTTGACCTTCCGACCCATTCCCGAGTGACCTGGATCACGATTAGCGTGGTCATCAGCGAGCTCACTCGGCGAAGGGATGCTTCCATGCGGGTCGGAGTACTGACCGGGGGCGGCGACTGTCCCGGACTCAATGCGGTCATCCGCGCCATCGTCCGCAAGGGCGTGCAGGAGTACGGCTACGACTTCATCGGATTCCGGGACGGCTGGCGCGGCGCGCTGGAGGGCGAGACGGTGCCGCTCTCCATTCCGGCGGTGCGCGGCATCCTGCCGCGCGGCGGCACCATCCTCGGTTCCTCGCGTACCAATCCGCTCGGCGTGGAGCACGGCGTCCGCCGGATCAGGGACAACCTCGCCAAGTGCGAGGTCGATTCGCTCATCACGATCGGCGGCGAGGACACCCTGGGTGTGGCGGCGACCCTGTCCGACGAACACGGCATCAAGTGCGTCGGCGTTCCCAAGACCATCGACAACGACCTCTCCGCCACCGACTACACCTTCGGATTCGATACGGCTGTCGGCATCGCGACCGAGGCCATCGACCGGTTGCACACCACCGCCGAATCCCATATGCGCGTTCTCGTCGTCGAGGTGATGGGCCGTCATGCGGGCTGGATCGCGCTCCACTCGGGACTGGCCGGCGGTGCGAATGTCATCCTCATCCCGGAACAGCGCTTCGACATCGATCAGGTGTGCGCCTGGGTGACCTCCCGTTTCAGGGCGAGCTATGCACCGATCGTGGTGGTCGCCGAAGGAGCCGTGCCCGCGCAGGGCGAGATGATTCTCAAGGACGGATCGCACGACTCCTTCGGTCATGTCCGGCTCTCCGGCGTCGGCGAATGGCTGGCCAAGGAGATCGAGAGCCGCACCGGCAAGGAGGCCAGAACGACCGTCCTCGGCCATGTCCAGCGCGGCGGCACCCCCAGCGCCTTCGACCGCTGGCTGGCCACCCGCTTCGGCCTGCACGCGATCGATGCCGTGCGGGACGGCGACTTCGGCACGATGGTCGCCCTGAAAGGCACCGGCATCGTCCGGGTGCCGATCGCGGAGGCGACCGCCCGGCTCAAGACCGTCGACCCGGCCCTCTACGCGGAGGTAGGTGTCTTCTTCGGCTGAGCGGCGCACCGGGGACCGGGCGGCGCACCGGGGGCAGGGGTCGTATATTCGCGATGACCGGCCCATGTCCCCTGATCTGCGCAATGAACGGGAGAAGTCATGGAAATCCTGGCATTCGGTGTGCAGTCCGACGAGAAGCCGCTGCTCGAGAAGGCCTTCGCCGGACAGCACGAGGTCCGTTGCCTGGACGTCTTCCTCACCAAGGACACCGCCCCCATCGCGGCGGGCCACGAGATCATCTCCACCAGCGTCAACGCCGACCTGGGCAGCAGCGTCCTGCAGACCCTCGCAGCGGGTGGCACGCAGATGATCGCCCAGCGCTCCACCGGCTTCAACAACATCGATCTCGACGTCGCCGAGCGGCTCGCCCTGCGGGTCGCCCGCGTCTCCTACTACTCGCCCTACTCGGTCGCGGAATTCGCCTGGACGCTCGCGATGGCGGTCAACCGCCGCATCATCCGGGCCGCGGGCCGCACCCGCGATTTCGATTTCCGGCTCGACGGCCTCCTCGGCCGGGACATGCACGGCCGCACGGCCGGCGTGATCGGTACGGGCAAGATCGGCGAGGCCTTCACCCGGATCGCCCACGGCTTCGGCATGAAGCTGCTCGGCTGGGACGTCGTCGAGAACCCCGCCTGCGTCGGGCTCGGCATGGAATACGTGGAGAAGGAACAGCTCCTCGCCGATTCCGACCTGATCAGCCTGCACGTCCCGCTGCTGCCTTCGACGCACCACATCATCGGCAAGGACGCCCTGGCACACATGAAGGACGACGCGATCCTGATCAACTCCAGCCGCGGCGGACTCATCGACACCACGGCGCTGGTCGCCGAGTTGCGCGCGGGCCGTCTCCTGGGTGTCGGACTCGATGTGTACGAGGCGGAGGCCGGGCTCTTCTTCCTCGACAAGTCCCTGGAGGGCGTCGACGACGACACGCTCGCCCGGCTCGTCACCTTCCCGAACGTCGTCGTGACCTCGCACCAGGCGTACTACACCCAGGACGCCGTGGCCCAGATCATCGACGCCACCGTCCAGAACGTCGGCGACTATCTGGCCGGCCGCCGCAGCGACAACGTCCTCGTCCCGGTGCTTTCCCGGTGAACCGGGACCCCGGCGCTTCTCCGGGGTCCCCGAGCCCCCTTCAGCCGGCCACCGGCAGCCCTGCCAGCAGCCCGGCCACGATCGTCGCGCCGCGCAGTGTCAGCACCGACTCCGGGTGGAACTGCACCGAGGCGAAGCCCGGACCGCGCAGCGCGTGCAGCTCCCCGGTCGCCTCGTCCAGGCTCGCCTCGACACCGTGCGCCGCCAGCTCGGTGACCGCGTCGTCGTCGCGGCGCGCGGTGAAGCTGTTGTAGAAGCCGACCGTCTCCGGCCGCCCGAACAGATCGATCCGGGTCTGCGTGCCCTGGTACGGCACGGTCTTGCGGACGATCTCCAGACCCAGCTCCGCCGCGATCAGCTCATGGCCGAGGCAGACCCCCAGCAGCCCGTGCCGGTGATCACGGATCAGCTCCGCGGCGAACTCGCGCAGCAGCCGCATCTTCGGGGCGGTGGTGTCACCCGGATCTCCGGGCCCGGGGCCCAGCACGACCGGACCCTCGTGCGCCCGTACGAGCTCGCGCAGCCCCGGCTCGTCGTAGCGGTGCACCGACACCTCCAGACCCGAGGAGCGCAGCAGATGCGCCAGCATCGCGGTGAAGGTGTCCTCACCGTCGATCACCAGCGCATGGCCGGACAGCTCGTACGTACGCTCCTGCATCCGCAGCCAGAACGGTGCGAGACCGCCGCGCCGGGCGTCCAGTGCCGCCTGCACCCGCGGGTCGGCCACCAGCTGCGGAGATGCCGCCTCGGCCCGCGGCCGGCCCGGCCGCACCCCCAGCGCGGCCAGCACGCCTGCCGCCTTCGCGTGGGTCTCGGCGACCTCGCTGTCCGGATCGGAGTGGCGTACGAGCGTCGCCCCGACCGGTACCTGCACATGCCCGTCGGCCGAGATGTCGGCGGTACGGATCAGGATCGGTGAGTCCAGGGTCTGCGCCCCGCCCGGCTCCTGCCGCAGCAGCGCCAACGCGCCCGCGTAGTAGCCCCGGCCGCCGGGCTCGTACCGCTCGATGACCCGGCAGGCGTTCTGCACGGGGGAGCCGGTGACCGTCGCCGCGAACATGGTCTCCTTCAGCACCTCCCGCACATCCAGCGAGGAACGCCCGCGCAGCTCGTACTCCGTGTGTGCGAGATGGGCCATCTCCTTGAGCCGCGGCCCGACCACCACCCCGCCCATGTCGCCGACGGTGCACATCATCTTGAGTTCCTCGTCGACCACCATGGAGAGCTCGTCCCTCTCCTTGCGGTCGGAGAGGAAGGCCAGCAGATTCTCGACGGTCGGGCCCTCGGCGGGGTAGCGGTACGTCCCGCTGATCGGGTTCATCACGACCGTCCCGCCGGACATCCGCACATGCACCTCGGGGCTGGCACCGACGAGCGTCCGCCCACCCGTCGCCCGCCGCCCCGATGACGAGGGCCCTTCGGGCCCGCTGTCACCTGTGTGCACGACGAACGTCCAGTACGCGCCTCGCTCACCGGCCAGCAGCCGCCGGAAGAGGGCCAGTGCGTCGGCCCGGCCGAAGCCGGGGATCTCGCCCCGGAAGGTCCGCCGGATGACGAAGTTCGCTCCCTCTCCCTGCCCGATCTCGTCCTCGATGACCCGCCGGACGATCCCGGCGTACTCCTCGTCGGGCACGTCGAAGGCGCCGCCCTCGACCCGTACGTCATGGACCGGCAGGTGGTCCAGCACCTCGGCCAGCGGCAGCTCGTACGCCTCCTCCGCGGCCAGCACGGACAGTGGCGTTCCGTCGTCGCGCACATCGAAGCCGCGCTCGGCGATCTGCCGGAACGGCACCAGGGCGAGCGAGGGCAGCGCACCGACCGGGAGATCGGCGAGCCGGTCCGCTTCCCGCACCCGGCCGATCAGCACCTCGACGGTGTCCTGGTCGTGGCCGGGGGTGCGCCGGCGCAGCAGCGCGAAGGGCGGGGAGTCGTCACGGAGAAGCCTCTCGATGACGAGGTCGGTGCGGTGAGGCTGAGACATCGGGGGTGTTCCTTCCGGATGGAGGAACGGCTCCCGAAACGCAGAGAAGGCCGCCCCTCGGGCGGCCTTCGCGTGGTCTGTTGCGCGCGATCGATCAGTGGGCCGCCGGATGAGCGGTCCACCACCAGTTCTGGTTTGTCTGCGCGAACATGTTCCGAACCCTAACGGATGGCCACGTCATCCGAGCGCGCGTCTCAACTATTGAGCCTACGGAAGGACGCACCGCCGGACCCCGTAATGTTGTCGGTGTGACCGTGAACGCCAATACCTCCGTCGCCGGTGGCAACACCTGGCGAGACCTTCCCGCGGCGCAGCAGCCCGAGTACCCCGATGCCGAGGCTCTGCGCGATGTACTCGCGGACCTTGCGTCATATCCCCCGCTCGTCTTCGCGGGCGAGTGCGACCAGCTGCGTGCCCGCATGGGAGCCGTCGCCAAGGGCGAGGCGTTCCTGCTGCAGGGCGGTGACTGTGCCGAGGCCTTCGACGCCGTTTCGGCCGAGCACATCAGGGCCAAGCTGAAGACGCTGCTCCAGATGAGCGCCGTCCTGACGTACGCGGCCTCCGTACCCGTAGTCAAGGTGGGCCGGATCGCCGGGCAGTACTCCAAGCCGCGCTCCAAGTCGACCGAGACCCGCGACGGCGTCACCCTGCCGACCTACCGCGGCGACTCCGTCAACGGCTTCGCCTTCACCGAGGAAGCCCGCGTCCCGGACCCCGAGCGGCTGAAGCAGATGTACCACGCATCCGCTTCCACGCTGAACCTGGTCCGTGCCTTCACCACCGGCGGTTACGCCGACCTGCGCCAGGTGCACGCCTGGAACCAGGACTTCGTGAAGTCGTCGCCGTCCGGCCAGCGCTATGAGGCGCTCGCCCGCGAGATCGACAACGCGCTGAACTTCATGAAGGCGTGCGGTACGGACCCGGCCGAGTTCAAGGCGGTCGAGTTCTACTCCTCGCACGAGGGTCTGCTGCTGGACTACGAGTCGGCGCTGACCCGCACCGACTCGCGCACCGGCCGGCTGTACGACACCTCCGGCCACATGGTCTGGATCGGTGAGCGCACCCGCCAGATGGACGGCGCGCACATCGAGTTCGCCTCGAAGATCCGTAACCCCATCGGCATCAAGCTCGGCCCGACGACCACCGTCGACGAGGCGCTCGGCTACATCGAACGCCTCGACCCCGAGCGCGAGCCCGGCCGGCTGACCTTCATCGTCCGCATGGGCGCCGACAAGGTCCGTGACAAGCTCCCCGACCTGGTCGAGAAGGTCACCGCCTCCGGCGCCACCGTGGCGTGGGTGACCGACCCGATGCACGGCAACACCTTCGAGGCCGCCTCCGGCCACAAGACCCGTCGCTTCGACGACGTCCTTGACGAGGTCAAGGGCTTCTTCGAGGTGCACAAGGGTCTCGGCACGCACCCGGGCGGCATCCATGTCGAGCTCACCGGTGACGATGTCACCGAGTGCGTCGGTGGCGGGCACGAGATCTTCGTGGACGATCTGCACCAGCGCTACGAGACGGCATGCGACCCGCGGCTCAACCGCAGCCAGTCCCTCGACCTGGCGTTCCTGGTCGCCGAGATGTACCGGGACCAGTAGGCATCACCGCAGGCAGCGCGCGTACGACTGTGGGGCACGGATCGATGTGATCCGTGCCCCACAGGACGTTCGGAGGCTTTCAAGGGCTTGGAGCGCCGGGTAAGGTTAGGTTCGCCTCACCGATTAACGGGGTGGCGCCGATGACCGATCCCGCCGGGAGGTGAACCGCATGTACGTCTGCTCGTGCTTCGGCATTACGGAGAAGCAGGTCAAGGAACATGCGGAAGCCGGGGCGTGCACACCCCGGCAGATAGCCTCCGCCTGCAAGGCGGGAACGGACTGCGGCGGCTGCGTCCGCGCGATCCAGGCCGTGCTCGGCCGCGGCGCCTGCCCGCGCCGCGAGCTGATCGACCGGAAGCGGACGCAGGGCACTGCCGTCGACGCCGCCACGGACACCGTCCCCGAGGTCGATCCGGGTATCGCTCCCGGCATCGCCCCGGGCGTGGCCCCGGGCATCCGGCTTCCCGAAGCGGCCTGATCCGCCGCACAGGCCCTAGCTGTCGGGCTGCTCGATCTGCTGGGCGATGTAGAGCGGCTCGCCGAGCTTCTCGACCAGTTCCAGCTGGGTGTCGAGGTAGTCGATGTGATGCTCCTCGTCCTCCAGGATCGACTCAAAGATGTTTGCGGACGTGATGTCGCCCTTGCCGCGCATCAGCTCGATCCCGCGCTTGAGGCGGTCGATCGCCTCCACCTCGACCTGGCGGTCGGCCTGGAACATCTCGGTGACGGTCTGACCCACCCGTACGTGGAACAGTCGCTGGTAGTTGGGCAGTCCATCGAGGAAGAGAATGCGGTCCGTGAGGATCTCGGCGTGCTTCATCTCGTCGAACGACTCAGAGCGGGTGTACTTCGCGAGCTTCGTCCAGCCGAAGTTGTCCTGCATCTTTGCATGCAGGAAGTACTGATTGATGGCGGTCAACTCGGCGGTCAGCTGCTCGTTCAGGAACTCAAGGACCTCGGGGTCGCCCTGCATCGCAGAGGCTCCTTCCAACCGGTGAACTGGGCAAGTTGGCCGCATCCTCGCACCGCACCCGGTGATCGTCCAGTAAGTACATGCTTAGTACGAGATGCCCGAATTGACCTTGCTCTGGTCGGGACCACCCCTGCCTGTCTGTCACCATGGAGTCATGGGTCAGCCGGAAAGCCGGGAAAACAGCACGTCAGAGCAGTCCGAGCTTCCGCCGGGACAGCGACTGCAGCGTGGTTGGCCGGTTACCCACTACGGGCCCGTGCCCAAGTTCAAGCCCGACCGCTGGGAGTTCCGGGTCTTCGGTGCCACGGCGGACGGTGAGAAGCGCTGCTGGAATCACCAGGAGTTCTCGGTGCTGCCGTTCACCTCGGTCGTCGCCGACCTGCACTGTGTCACCAAATTCAGCATGCTCGGCGCCGAATGGGGCGGGGTGCTCGCCCGCACGGTCCTGGAACTCGCGCCACCCGCGCCCAACGTCACCCATGTGATGGTCTGGGCCGAGTACGGGTTCAGCTCGAACCTTCGGCTCTCCGACTTCGCCTCGGACCGAACACTTTTCGCCACCCACAAGGGCGGCGAGCTGCTCACCGCCGAGCACGGCTTTCCGCTCCGGCTCGTCGTGCCGCACCTCTATGCCTGGAAGGGGCCCAAATGGGTCCGGGGTGTGGAGTACATGACGGCCGACCGTCGCGGCTTCTGGGAGGAGCGCGGCTATCACAACATCGGCGACCCGTGGCGCGAGCAGCGCTACTCCTACCAGGAAGAGCCCGGGGACGGCCCCGAGCTCTGACCTGACGGCTCCCGGGCCGGCCCGGTCCACACTCAGTGGTGGTACTGGTGCACCACTGCGTGGCCCTTGCCGCGGCCGATCATCCACTTGTTGACCGGTGTGGTGACGACGAAGGCGACGCCGAGCGAGAGTATGAGCGCTCCCCAGAACAGTGTGTCGGAGAGAGTGGCGTCCATGGCGCCCGGCCACAGTGCGATCACGCCGTTGTCGATCAGCTCCATCACCGCGATGGAGAGGGTGTCGGCGGCGAGGGCGACCCGCAGGGCCGTACGGAAGTCGATGCCCGCCTTCCGGATGGAACGCAGCGTCAGCGTGTAGCCGAAGAAGAAGGCCAGGACGATCGCGAGCACCATCGTCCCCATGTTGCCCCAGCCGAGCGCCGTGCCGATCACCATGCCCAGGATCTCGCCGATGGCGCATCCGGTGAGGCAGTGCAGGGTGGCCTGCGCGGCCATGGCCCAGCCTGCCTTGCCGAGGTGGCGGTCGGTGTGGCTGGTGTGGTCGGCATGACCTGAGTGGGCTGCGTGCTCGCCGTGGTCTACGCGCCGGCTGTGATCTGTGTGATCCCCGTGCTGCTCGCCCCGCTCATGGTGGCTGTGCTGCTCGTGGCGTGTGTCGTGCTGCATGGCGATCCCCCAATGCCGAGTAGCGGTTCCTGCCGACAGCAAGAACCGTATACCCCTGTGGGGTATTCCTCAACGGGAAATCAGTGCGGGGCGAGGCACTCAGCCCCGGTCGCGCAACCCCTTCAATCGCGCCACATCCGCCGCATGACCCTCCTTGCCGCCCGGCGTCTCGATGATCAGCGGTACACCGGCGGTCGCCGGATGAGCGAAAAGCTCCCGGAACGGCGCCTCGCCGATGTGCCCGGCGCCGATGTTCTCGTGCCGGTCCTTGTGGGCTCCCACCATGTCCTTGGAGTCATTGGCGTGGATCAGTTTCAGCCGGCCCTCGCCGACCGTGTCCACCAGCAGGTCCAGTGTCTGGCGCATGCCCGCCGGGCCCGTCAGATCGTGGCCCGCCGCGTAGATGTGGCAGGTGTCGAGGCAGATGCCGAGCTTGGGGTGGGCGTCGAGTGCGTCGAGGTACGGGCCGAAGTCCCAGGTCCGCGAGCAGAGCGAGAACCCCTGCCCGGCGGTCGACTCCAGCAGCAGACACGGGTCGTCGTCGTGCGTGAGCTCGTCCAGCAGCGGCCGCATGTGTGTGCGTACCTGTGCGAGGGCCTGCTCGCGCGGCCGGCCGCCCGTCGCCGATCCGGTGTGCACCACGACGCCCAGGGCGCCGATCTCGCGGGCCCGGCGCAGTGAGTGGCGCAGCGAGTCCACGGACTTCTCGACGGTGGCCACGGTGTGCGAACCGAAGTTGATCAGGTACGGGGCGTGGACGTACGCCGGTATGGAATCGGCGGCGCACTCGGCGCGGAACTGCTCGTCCTGGGCCGGGTTGCCGACGGGCGTCGCCCAGCCGCGCGGGTTGGCGACGAAGACCTGGACGGCCTCCGCCCCCATCTCGCGGGCGTAGGGGAGGCCGACCTTGGCGAGCCCGCCGGCCACGGGAACATGGCCGCCGACTGGGTTGCGCATGTGGATCTAGAGTCCCTTGGTCCTGATGGTGATGGTGCTGCCCTCGGGGGCCTGCTTGCCGCCGTCGACGGACTGGCTGTCGATGGTGTCGCCGAAGGAGAGGAACGGGCGGTCGACCTTGACCTCGAAGCCCGCGTCCTCCAGCCGGCTCCTGGCGTCGTCGACGTCCTTCCCGATGACGTCCGGGACGTCGATCATCCGCGGTCCCTTGGAGACTGTGAGCGTGATGGTGTCGCCCTCGGCGGCCTCGGTGCCCTCGCCCGGAGACTGACGGGCGATGTCGCCCGCGTCCTCGGGGGAGCGGACCCGGTCGGGCAGCACCTTTGCCTTCAGCCCCTTCTCGTCCAGTGCGGCGGTGGCGTCCTCGACGGACAGCCCGGTGACATCCGGGACGCCGACCGGAGCGCCCTTGCTGACGACGAGGGCGACCGCGGAGTCCGGGTGGCGCTCGGTGCCCGCCGCCGGATCAGTGCGGATCACCTCGCCCCGTCCCGTCTCCTGGCTGAACTCCTTGGTGACCATGCCGGGCACCAGACCCGCCTCCTTCAGCGCACGCCTGGCATCCCCGAGTGAGAGGTCCTGGACATCGGGCACCTTCACGATCTCCGGTCCGCGCGAGACGACGAGCGTCACCGCGTCGTGCCCCCGGATGCGGGCGCCGGACTCGGGGTCGCTGCTGATGACCTTGCCGCGCTGGACGGTGTCGCTGTAGGCCCGTTCGACGCTCTTGAGTTCCAGGCCGGCGTCCGAGAGCCGCTCCTGGGCGGTCTTCTCGGTCTGGCCGAGCACCGAGGGGACCCGCGTGAACTGCCCGGAGTTGATGTACCAGACACCGGTGCCGATCCCCAGCGCCAGCAGCACCGCGACGACCACGGCGATGACGGAGCGCCGCGGACCGCGGCGGCGCAGGCCGTGCGGCGCGGGCTGCGGCGGCGTCGGCGGGGGCATCTCCAGCCGGCTGGTGTGGTGGGCGACGCCCTGGTCGGCCGGGAGCAGCCGCGGGATCACGCTCGTGCGGTCCTCGGCGGCGTCGTGCACCTCGGCGAGAGCCTGCGGCGGTACGGCGTCCAGCTGGGCGTCGGTGAGGCCTGAGCGGGCCTCGCGGGTCTCGGCGAGCAGCGCCACCGCGTCGAACGGGCGGACCTCGGGATTACGGGCGGTGGCGACGGCCACCAGGTCGTCGAGCTCGACCGGGAGCCCCGGGACGGCGGCCGACGGGGCCGGGACGTCCTCGTTGAGGTGCTGATAGATGACCTGGGCGGGGGTGTCGCCGGCGTGCGGCTTGGAGCCGGTCAGCATCTCGTACAGGACGACACCGCAGGCGTACACATCGGTGCGGGTGTCCGCCGTGCCGTGCTCTATCTGCTCGGGGGCGAGATAGGAGACGGTGCCCAGGACGGACCCGGTGGTGCTGGTGACGGCGCCCACGGCCCGTACGAGACCGAAGTCGGCGACCTTGACCCGGCCGTCGTCCCCTATCAGGACGTTCTCGGGCTTCATGTCGCGGTGCACGAAGCCCGCGCGGTGCGCGGCGCCCAGGGCGGCGAGGACCGGCTCCAGGATGTCCAGTGCGGCCCTCGGCTGCAGGGCGCCGCGCTCGCGCAGTACGTCGCGCAGAGTGCACCCCGCGACGTACTCCATCGCGAGGTAGACGTACTGGCCCTGGGCGCCCTGGTCGAAGACCGCGACGACATTGGGGTGCGCGAGCCGGGCCACGGACTTGGCCTCGCGGATGAAGCGCTCGACGAACGAGACGTCCGTGGCGAGCGCCGGGTGCATCACCTTGAGGGCGAGCACCCGGTCGAGCCGGGTGTCCACGGCCCGGTAGACCGTGGCCATGCCGCCCACGGCGATGCGGGCATCGACGCGGTAGCGGCCGTCGAGCAGCTGCCCGACGAGAGGGTCCTGGAGGGTCGTATCCACGCATGCGAGTCTACGAGCCGCCACGGACACGGCTCACGGGCCGGGGCAGACCCGGGGCCGTACTGCAGCCGAGCCGTGACAGGGACATGCGCGCCGCAGCCGCCGGCGGCGGTCCGGCCGGTCAGAACGCCGGGCGCTCCGGGTCCAGCACCGCGCGCCCCTCCACAGGCGACGAGGCCTCGGCGAAGTGGCGGCGCGGGATCCGGCCCGCGCGGTACGCCAGCCGCCCGCCCTCCACCGCATGCCGCATCGCCGCGGCCATCAGCTCGGGCTCCTGGGCCCGGGTCACCGCGGACGCCAGCATCACCGCCGCGCACCCCAGCTCCATCGCGAGCGCCGCGTCCGAGGCCGTCCCGGCGCCCGCGTCGAGAATCACCGGCACCCGGGCCTGCTCGACGATCAGCTGGAAGTTGTGCGGATTGCGGATGCCGAGGCCGGAGCCGATGGGGGAGCCGAGCGGCATGATCGCCGCGCACCCCACGTCCTGGAGCCTGCGGGCCAGCACGGGGTCGTCATTGGTGTACGGAAGCACGGTGAAGCCGTCGTCCACCAGGGTCTCCGCGGCGTCCAGCAGCTCGATCGGGTCGGGCAGCAGGGTCCGCTCGTCGGCCACCACCTCCAGCTTGATCCAGTCGGTGCCGAGCGCCTCGCGGGCCAGCCGGGCGGTCAGCACGGCCTCGCCCGCGGTGAAGCAACCCGCCGTGTTCGGCAGTACGCGGATGGAGAGCCGCTGGAGCACGGAGAGCACCGAGCCCTGCACGGTCGGGTCGAGGCGGCGCATCGCGACGGTGGTGAGCTCGGTACCGGAGGCGGTCAGGGAGCGTTCCAGCACGTCGAGGCTGGGCGCCCCGCCGGTTCCCATGATCAGCCGGGAGCCGAAGGCGGTGTCGCCGAGGGTGAAGAGGTCGTCGGGCATGGTCAGCCTCCCTGGACCGCGGTAAGGACCTCGACGCGGTCACCGTCACCGAGTGCGGCGGTGGACCACTGGCCGCGTGGGACGACGGTCTCGTTGACGGCGGCCGCGACGCCGGAGTGCGCGGCGGTCAGGGTGGCCACGAGGGTGTCCAGGGTGGTGCCCGCGGCGAGGAGACGGACCTCGCCGTTCACGGACACGGAGAGGGGCGCGGGGTCGGTCATGCGGGCTGCTCCTGATGTACCCAGACGGCGGCGGACGAGAAACGGTGCGGGGTGAAGGGGCGGGCCACCTCGGGCAGCTCGCCTGTGGTGAGGAGCTCTGCCATGACGTCACCGGTGACGGGAGCCAGCAGCACCCCGTTGCGGTGGTGGCCGGTGGCGAGGTGGAGGCCGGGCAGGGCGGTGGGGCCGAGCAGCGGGGCGTTGTCGGGGGAGGCGGGGCGCAGACCGGCCCGGGTCTCGGTGAGCGGCAGCTCGGTGATGCCGGGCACCAGCTCGTGGGCGTCCCGCAGCAGCTCGTAGACGCCGCCCGCGGTGACGGTGGTGTCCCAGCCCATCTCCTCGCTGGTGGCGCCGACGACCAGTTCGCCGTTCTCGCGCGGTACGAGATAGACATGGCTGCCCCGGACCACGGCCCGGACCGTCCGGGTGAGGAACGGCGCGTACGTGGCGGGCACGGTCAGCCGCAGTACCTGTCCCTTCACCGGCCGGACCGGCGGCACGACCTCGTCCGGCAGCCCCGGGAGGCGGCCGCTGAGGCTGCCCGCGGCGAGCACGACCTGGTCGGCGGCGAGCTCCGTCCCCCCGGCGAGCACGGCTCCGGCGGCCCGGTCGCGTATCACCGCCAGGCGCTCCACCCAGCCGCGGTGGAAGGCCACCCCGGCCCGTTCGCAGGCGGTCAGCAGTGCGGCGGCCAGTCGGCGGGGATCGATCTGGTGGTCGCCGTCGACCCGCAGACCGCCGCGGACGCCCGGCGCGAGCATCGGCTCCAGGCGGCGGCATTCGCGGCCGGTGAGCCACTCCGACTCCAGGCCCGAACGCTGCTGCAGGGCGTGCAGTTCCCGCAGATGGACACGGTCGTCGGAGTCCAGCGCGACGGCCAGGGTGCCGCAGGTGCGGAAGCCGGTCTCCTGGCCGCTCGCCGCCTCCAGCTCGGCCGCGAAGGCCGGATAGCGGGCGGCCGAGGCGACATTGAGGCTCAGCAGCATCTGTTCGCCGTAGTGGAGTTCGGTGACGGCGGCCAGCATGCCGGCCGCCACCCGGGCGGCTCCGCCACCTGGTTCGGGATCGACGACCGCGGTGCGCAGTCCGCGTTGCGCGGCCCGCCAGGCGGTCACCAGACCGATGATTCCGCCCCCGATGACAAGGACGTCGGATCCGTTTCCGTTCCGAGAAGAACGCATGGGTGCCCAACCCCTCCCTTCGCCGGCATGACCCGGATCAGGTTCGTACGGTCGAAGGCCGCCCCAGCCTCCCTCTCAGCCCGGTGCGTCCGGGCTCCCGCGAGTGTTTTACGTTGGCCACCCTAAACCGTTCCTGGGCAGTGAGCAGGAACGGGTCCTGTCCCACCGGCACGCCCCGAACGGTCTTGGGCGCACTGGTCCTCCGCTTTCGCGTCCTGGTCGGCGACGCATATCCCGTATGCGGTCCGTCCCGGGTGGGCGGAATTCCTACGACCTGGCCATGTGGGTGTGGCGAGAGGCGACGGGGAGGCCCCGAACCATCACTCCGGTTATACGGGGCCCCGACTGCTGACGCCACACCCGGCGTCCCAGATCGCACCGCGCACATTACGCACACCCAGTCGGGCATACCCATAGATTGTCACACTGTTCACTCGATCGTGCCCATGTTCGCCAAAACCGGGCGCTGGTCGATCAGTTGTGCACCGAGTTGCAGAGCAGCGGGACGAGCGCGGTCGAAGAGCCCCCCTTTCCTGACGATCCGTCAGATGTTTAAGGTGTACGGGTGAGCGAGCAGCAGCAGTCAGAGCAGCCGGACCGGCAGGCAGGGTGCCGCGTCGTCATCGTCGGCGCGGGCATGGCCGGCGTGCAGACGGCGGTGGCCCTGCGGGAACAGGGCTTCACCGGCTCCGTCGCCCTGATCGGCGCCGAACCGCACCAGCCCTACGACCGGCCCCCGCTGTCCAAGGCGGTACTGCTCGGCAAGGCCGAGGACTCCGCCTTCGACGTCGACTTCGAGGCGCTGGACATCGATCTGCAGCTGGGCCGCGAAGTCACCGGTGTGCGGCCGGGCGCGCATGAGCTGGACACCCCGTCAGGACCCGTCGCATACGACGTCCTGGTGATCGCGACCGGCGCCGAACCGGTTGTCCTGCCCGGCGCCGAGGGCGTTCCCGGCGTCCATCTGCTGCGCACCCTCGACGACGCGGCAAGGCTGCGGCCCGTACTCGACGGGCAGCACGGCGTCGTGGTCGTCGGCGCGGGCTGGATCGGCGCCGAGTTCGCCACCGCGGCCCGCGCCGCGGGCTGCGAGGTCACCGTCGTCGAGGCCGCCGACCGGCCCCTCGCGGGCGCGATGCCCGCCGAGGTCGCCGCCCCGATGACCGCCTGGTACGCCGAGAGCGGCGCCGAACTCCTCACCGGAGCCCGGGTCGCCCGCATCGAACCCGGCCGGGTGATCCTTGCGGACGGCCGCACGATCCCGGCCGGAGCGGTCGTCGTCGGAATCGGCGCACGGCCCGCCACCGGCTGGCTGGCCGGCTCCGGCATCGCGCTCGGCCCCGACGGATCGGTGACCGCCGACGGGGCGCTGCGCACCTCGCTCCCCGATGTGTACGCGGTCGGTGACTGCGCCTCGTTCCCCTCCTTGCGGTACGGCGAACGCCTTCTCGTCCACCACTGGGACAACGCCCTCCAGGGCCCTCGGACCGCCGCCGCCAACATCATCGGGGCGCGGGCCGAGAACGGCCCGGCGCCGCAGACGTACGACCCCGTGCCGTACTTCTGGTCCGAGCAGTTCGACCGGTTCGTGCAGTACGCGGGCCACCACGGGAGCGCCGACACCCTGCTGTGGCGCGGCGATCCGGCCGGTCCCTCCTGGTCGGTGTGCTGGCTGCGGGACGGCGTCCTGGTCGCGGTCCTCGCCGTCGGCCGGCCACGCGATCTGGCGCAGGGGCGCAAACTCATCGAGGCGGGGGCACGGCTCGATCCGGAGCGGGCCGGTGACCCGTCCGTACCGCTGAAGTCGGCGACTCGTCAGTAGGCCTACGGGCAACGGACGTTGACGTCCGCTATGTGGACGACCCCTTGGGGGGAGGCAAAAGTTAGTGCACTGTGCATCTTTTAGAGTGCTCATTTCATGTCTCTTCGAAGGATGCGCATGTTCCGACACAGATGGGCCCGCGCGCTGCGCGGAATCTCCATGGCCTCGGCGTCGATCGCCCTCGTCGGAGGCGCACTCGCCGCCCCGGCGTACGCGGGCACCGCTCCCCAGCCCGGTTCCAACCCGGCTGTCGACTACCAGGACCCGATCGACGCGCTGCCGCCGGTTTCCCGCCCGGACACCAAGCACTGCTCGGTGACGGCCGTCGACCACGACTTCGGCTACACCCTCGGCGGACCGCCGTACACCACCACGCTCACCCCGCCCGAGAAGTGCAAGGGGCCGTGGAACAAGGTCGTCCTCGACTGGTCGGGCAGCGTGAAGGGGCGTCAGTACGACCGCCTTGCCGCGGTTTTCATCGGTGGCGCGGAGGTCTTCCGCACCAGCACCGCCGAGCCCGACGACGACGGCATCAGCTGGCACGTCGCCAAGGACATCACCGACTTCGCGCCGCTCCTCAAGGACCCGCAGAAGCTCCAGCTCGAACTGGGCAATGTCGTCAACGAGACGTACACCGGCGTGTACAGGATCAAGCTGACGGTCACGTACTACCAGGCCGACCAGCGCCACCCGGCCGCCACCACGGCCGACAGCATCGTCCCGCTCGGTGACACCGGCTCCGGCGGCGCCCCCTGGATGAACGTCGGCAAGGGCGGCTCCACCCGCACCGAGGTCACCTTCCCGCGCAATCTGACCAACGCGCGCCTGGAGGTCTACGCACGCGGGGGCGGCTGCGACGAGCAGTGGTTCGACGCGGTCCCCAGCGACCTGGCGGAAACCGCTCCGGACTATCTCTGCGGCGGCGGCCCCTACCGTGAGGTGCAGGTCGCGGTGGACGGACAGCCCGCCGGTCTCGCCCAGCCGTACCCCGTGGTGTACTCCGGCGGCATCGTGCCGACCCTGTGGCGCCCGATCCCGGCCATCGACCAGTTCAAGACCGAGGCGTACGACATCGACCTCACCCCCTTCGCGGGTCTGCTGGCCGACGGCAAGCCGCATGCCATCAGCATCACTCCGTACGGTGCGGCCGACGGCTGGACCGTCGACGGTTCACTCTTCCTCGACACGGACGCGCACACGTCCCGCACGAGCGGCAAGGTGACCACCAACACGCTCAGTCACACCCCGGTCGTGAAGACCGTCCAGACCCCGGGCAAGGACGGCTCCACGGACGTCTCCGTGTCGACCGGCCGCTCCTGGAAGATCTCGGGCTACGTCGAGACCTCGAAGGGCCGGGTCACCACCACCGTCGAGCAGAAGTTCGCTTACACCAACACGGACAACGTCTCCCGCACGGGCAGCCATCAGGTGATGCATCAGCGTGACCACGGTTCCACCACGGTGACGACCAGGACCCGCGGGCGCACGGACGCGCAGCGGCATACCTGGTCCTACCCCATCGACGTGGACATGGACATCCCGGTGTACGGCGATTACAACAACTACGACATAAGGGCCGACGTCACCCAGCGCCGTGTGCTCGTCGACACGTCCCGTAAGGGCTCCGCACACGCGTGGCACACGGACGCGGTCACGGACGACACCGTGGACTCGACCGGCAACCTCGTCCGCACGGGTGGTGTCGTCCAGTCGGCCGACGGAGCCTCGACCGAGAAGTACCGGGGCACCACGGACACCGGAGCCTGCTACTCGCGCTCCCTGACGACCGCGCACGGCTGGATCACCCGCGACCGGCAGAGCCACTGCCGCGTCGCGGACGTGGTCCGCGACGCCCTGAAGGGCTGAGTCCGGCTACCGACTGTCGGCCCGGGATGGCACGCTTGTCCCTGTGACCGAGATTGACGCAAAGATCGATGCTCTCGTCCCCGCCTGGCTCCACCTTCCCGACATCGCCGAAATGCTCGATGTCGAGGTGACGCGCGTGCGGCAGCTGGTCAAGGAGGGCCAGCTCATCGCCGTACGACGTGGTGAGAACCGGACGCTCCAGGTGCCTGCCGCCTTCATCGACGGCAACAAGGTGGTCAAGGGTCTCTCCGGAACCCTGACGCTCCTGAGGGACGACGGCTACACCGACGAAGAGATGCTGGAATGGCTCTTCACCCCCGACCCGACCCTGCCGGGCACCCCTGCCCAGGCGCTGAGCGAGAATCGCGGCACGGAGGTGAAGCGCCGCGCCCAGGCGCTCGCCGTCTGACCGCAGTCCGTACGTGAGGGGCGGGCCGCGCAGCAATGCGCGGCCCGCACCCCCGCGCTGTACCGATAACCGTTCCGCAACGCTCTCCAGGGGGAAGCGCACCATGTCCACGCCTCGCGCGCTGCTGTCCGATGCCCGGCTCTATCTGTGCACGGACGCCCGCAGGCGCCAAGGTGACCTCCCCGCGTTTCTCGACGCCGTCCTTTCCAGCGGGGTGGACATCGTCCAGCTGCGCGACAAGGGCATGGAAGCGGCCGAGGAGCTCGAACACCTGGCGGTATTCGCCGAAGCCTGCAGGCGCCACGGCAAGCTCCTCGCGGTGAACGACCGGGCCGATGTCGCCCACACCATCGGCTCCGATGTGCTGCACCTCGGCCAGGGCGACCTGCCGGTCCCCGCCGCCCGCGCCATCATCGGCGAGGACGTGGTGATCGGCCGCTCCACCCACGCCGAGTCCGAGGTCGACGCGGCCGCCGCCGAGCCCGGGGTGGACTACTTCTGCACCGGCCCCTGCTGGCCCACCCCGACCAAGCCCGGCCGGCACGCCCCGGGCCTGGACCTCGTGCGGTACGCCGCCTCGCTCGACCAGCGGCGTCCGTGGTTCGCCATCGGCGGAATCGACGCGGGCAATCTCGACGAGGTGCTGGACGCCGGAGCGCGCCGGGTGGTCGTCGTACGGGCGATCACCGAGGCCACCGACCCGGCCGCCGCCACCGCCGAGCTGGCCAAGCGAATCCGGGTGCGCACCAGAGCGTGATCCGGCCAGATGTCCGAAGGGTGGACAAACAACCAGTCAATTCGGGCAATTACCGCTGGTCTGGTCCTGTGGCCGTCGCGCTCTGGTTAACCTGCCCGTATGGCCCTTGGCACACCTTCTACCAGGACAGATCACGCGCGCACGGTGCGTGAGTTCCTCGCGACCGGCAAGACTTCGTATTCGTTCGAGTTCTGGGCGCCCAAGACCGAGAAGGGCGAGCGGAACCTCTGGAATGCGCTGCGCCGCGTCGAGGCGGTGGGGCCGAGCTTCGTCTCGGTGACCTACGGGGCCGGTGGCTCCACTCGGGCCGGGACGGTCAAGGCCACCCAGCAGATCGCTGCCGATTCCACGCTCACCCCGGTCGCGCACCTCACGGCGGTCAACCACTCCGTCGCCGAGCTGCGCAATATGATCGGGCAGTACGCCGACGCCGGAATCCGGAACATCCTCGCCGTGCGCGGAGACTCGCCCGGCGACCCGATGGGCGAGTGGGTCGAGCACCCGCAGGGTGTCCAGTACGCGGCCGATCTCGTCCGGCTCATCAAGGAATCCGGCGATTTCTGCGTCGGCGTCGCGGCATTTCCCGAGATGCACCCGCGTTCGACCGACTGGGACACCGACACCCGGCATTTCGTGGACAAGTGCCGCGCCGGTGCCGACTATGCGATCACCCAGATGTTCTTCAATCCGGAGGACTATTTGCGGATGCGTGACCGCGTGGTCGCTGCGGGTTGCGAAACGCCGATCATCCCCGAGGTCATGCCGCTGACCAGCGTGAAGCAGTTGGACCGGTTTGCGCAGCTCAGCAACGCGTCTTTCCCTTCAGCACTGAAAGAACGCATCCTCGCTGCCAAGGACGATCCCGCCGCTGTACGCTCCATTGGCATCGACTTCGCAACGCAGTTCTGCGCGAGGCTGCAATCCGAGGGTGTGCCCGGACTGCACTTCATTACGCTCAACAACTCGACGGCGACGCTCGAAATCTACGAGAAACTCGGACTGCACAAGCAGTCGTGACCGGCCGTACCCGCCACGACCCGGGGCGGTGGCCGTAGAAGGGGGCGGGCATGGGCTGGACAGTCCTCTACATCGCGTTCGGAATCGTCGCGCTGTGGCTGCTCGGCGAGGTGCTCCTGCAGTACAAGGCGCGCCTTCGCTGGCGTCTGCTCGCCTTCGGAGGCTTCGGCTGTGTGGTCGTCGGCGTACTGATGCCGTCCGTGTTCGTCATCGCCGTCGGCGCGATCGCGTTCGCAACCGGCCAGACGTACGTAACGCTGTCCTTCAGGCGCGGCTTCTCGACCGGCTGGGCGATAGGGGGCAGCCCCGGCGAGAGCCGTCGCCGCCGGGGCGGGGGCGACCGGGACAGCCGCGAGCCCAAGCTCGAGGTGTCGGGCCTGGAGATGGAGTACGACGAGCAGGTCCCGCAGCGGGCGGACGCCACAGCACCGGGGGCCGCGGTCTACGAGCCGGAGCCACTGCCGGACGACACCGGGCAGTACGGCATCTACGGCGATCACCCGCAGTCGCAGCAGGGACAGAACCAGGGCCGGCAGCCCGAGCAGCAGCCCCAGTACGCGGCGTACGACCCCTACGCCGACCACTCCACGTACGCGGCGCCGGGCCAGGAGCCGTACGCCGGCCAGGACTCGTCCGCCGGGCAGTACGACTACGGCACGGGCCAGCAGCAGTACGCCGCATACTCCGACCCGTACATCGGGGCCGGCACCACCGGCGGCTCCGCGCAGTACGCCTCGTACGACAGCTACGGCAACGGCTACGACAGCCACGGCGGCCAGGAGCAGTACGCCGCCGATCCGTACGCCCAGCAGTACGCCCCCGATACCCCGCCCGGCGGTGTCTGGGTGCCGCAGCAGCGCGAGGGCGAGCAGTACCCGTCCGCCCCTCCGGAGCAGCCCGCACACCCTGCCCCGTACCCGAACGGCTACGACACCGGCTACAACGAGCAGCAGTACCGCCACTGACCGCGGACCGGCAGGAGCAGGGTGCCTCGGGAGTGACCGAGGGCAGGGCGGTGATCGGACCTGCCCGGCACCCCGGTGGCGCCGCCGACGGGCGGCCTCTCCCTCATCGGGAGCCCCGGAACCCGTCCCCCTCCACGATCAGCCCGGCGACCAGTGCCCCCGACATCCCCGCGTGGGCGAGCCCGCCACCCGGATGCGACCAGCCGCCCGCGACGTAGAGCCCCGGCAGCCGGGTGCGATTGCCCGGGTGCAGATACGCGCCCCCCGCCCCGGCCAGCGCGGGCGCGGGCACCGAGCCGCCCTCGGCGCCGGTGTCGGCCGCCGTCTCGGCCGGGGTCCGCACCTCGGCGTGGAGCAGCCGCTCCCGTATGCCGGGCACGGCCTCGCCGGCCGCTTCGATCAGTGCGTCGGCGCACCGCTCGCGCAGCGCCGCGTCCGTCCAGTCCACCGCGCCGTGCGGGGCGACCGTCGCCATCAGCGTCACTGCCTCGTGCGCGTCGTCGGGGCGGGTCGACGGGTCGTCCGGGCGCAGCACCGTCACCGTGGGACGGCCGGCGAGCCTTCCGCCGAACACAGCCTCGCGCTCCGCCCCGCCGTCCGCCGGGTGCACCAGCGTCCGGTGCACGGCATCCGCGGGCCGGGCGCCGCGCAGCGACAGCAGGACCAGGAACCGGCCCGGCACCACTCCCTGCCCCGGCTGCACCGCGACATCGCCGTCCCGCCACAGCTCCTGACCGGGCACCAGGCCCGGATTCGGACGGGCCCCCAGCACCACATGGCCGGCTTCGGCAACCGTCCCGTCCAGGAGCTCGACGCCCGCCGCCCGGCCGTCCTTCGCGACGACCCGGGCCACCTCGCCGCCGAAGACGAACTCCACCTTCCGGGCCAGACACCGCTCGTACACCGCCTGCGCCAGGGCCCGGATCCCGCCGGAGACATACCAACTGCCGAAGGTCTCCTCCATGTACGGCAGCAGGGCGGCCGCCGCCGGGGCGCGCAGCGGGTCGAGCCCGTACGACAGGGCGTACCCGTCGAACAGGGCGGCCAGCCGGGGGTCCGAGAGCTCCCACGCGCCGACCTCCGTCACCGTGCCCGCCTGACGGGCCGAGCGCAGCAGCCGGCGCTGCCGGAGCGCGGGATACGGATCACGGCCGAGCACCTGCCAGTCGGAGCGCAACGGCTCCTCCAGCAGCGGACGCCGGGACCGGTCCCAGGCATCGCGCGCCCGGTCGAGGAACTCGCCCCAGGCAGCGCCCGCGCTGCCCCCGAGCGCGGTGTCCAGGGCGGCGACCACCCCGGCCCGTGAGGCATTCGGCAGCGAGACCGCGGTGCCGTCCGCGAAGATGTGGCGGCTCGCCGGATCGACCTGGGTGATGGTGACGCATCGTTCCAGCGGCTCCTTGCCCGTCTTCACGAACAAGTCGCGGTAGACCGCGGGCAGATGCAGCAGCGTGGGACCGGTGTCGAAGGCGAAGCCTTCATGGGCATACCGGCCGACCGAGCCGCCGAAGGTCTCCGACCGCTCGTACACCGTCACCCGGTGGCCTGCCACGGCGAGCCGGGCGGCCGCCGCCATCGCGCCCATCCCGGCGCCGATCACCGCAATTCGTGCCATGTCAGTGACCTTAACGGCCGCCTGTGACACTCAGTCCAGTGGCCAGTGCGAACCGATCCCGGCCAGGCGTTTCTCCTCGCGGCGCTGGGCCCTGCGGCGCAGGAACCGGCGGATCCGGGAGGCCAGGAAGACCAGTATCACCATGCCGAGCAGCAGCAGTGCCGCGGCGGTGACCGCGGCCGCGAGCGGATGGAATATCGCGAACGTGACGATTCCTGCGACGCCCAGGTCCTCGGCCGTGCTCACCGCGATATTGCTGAACGGCTCGGGCGAGGTGTTGACCGCCATTCTGGTGCCGGCCTTCACCAGATGGCTCATCAGCGCGGTGGAACCGCCGACGGCCCCGGCCGCGAGCTCCGGCAGCGAACCGCTCCCGCCGGCCAGCAGCGCCGCCACGACGGCACCGGCGACCGGCCTGATGACGGTGTGCGCCGAGTCCCAGACCGAGTCCACGTACGGGATCTTGTCCGCCACCACCTCGCACAGGAAGAGCACACCGGACACGACGAGGACATCGGTGCGCTGCAGCGATGCGGGCACCTCGTCGGTGATCCCGGTCGCGCCGAAGACACCGAGCAGCAGGACCACCGCATAGGCGTTGATCCCGCTCGCCCAGCCACTTGTGAACACCAGAGGGAGTACGGACACGGACGCGATCGTAACCAGAGGGCGATCGGCCCGGAGCGGGCTTCGGCGCGCAGCCCTGAGTATCCGTACCTAGGCAACGAGATGAGTAGGTGTGCGGATGGGCTCCCACCTGCGCGGACGGGAGACTGGAGCCCACGGAGAGGGGCGCGGCACCGGCACCGCCGACACGGGGCGGCGGAACGGACGCGGCACTCCTTCCGGAGCGGGGGCACGACGGAGAGCCCGGGGACCACGGGGGAAAACGGGGGTCACGGGGGAAGGTTCTCCGGCTGCACAGCAGACGCCGGTCCGGCGCAGGCTCGGGGGGATCGAGCCTCGCCGGACCGGCGTCTTTGTGTGTCGGTGCGGGCGGCCGCGGCGGGGGTGACCCGACAGCGGGGGCCGGCCCCGCCTCAGGGCCGGTCCCCTCGGGGGTCAGCGCCCGCTGACGCGCCCGTGCAGCAGCAGCGACAGCGCCGAGTGCACATCGTCGATCGACCGCTCCGGCTGGAACGCCTGCCAGTCCAGGGCCGCCACCAGCACCATGCCGACCAGGGCGGCAGCCGTCAGCTGGATGTCGATCTCCTCGCTGAGCTCACCGTTCTTCACGCCCTCGCGCAGCACCTCCTCGACCACGGCGACGGCCTCCTGACGCACCACCAGGAGGGTCGACTGCCAGGCCCGGTTGGTGCGCCACAGCTCCGCGACGTACAGCTGGGTGAAGGCCGGATAGCGGTCGATGAAGACCAGACCGGCCCTGATCATCGCGTCCAGGGCCTCGACCCGGGTGCCGCCGCGCCCCTCGGTCTCCTCCGCCGCCGAGCGCAGAGATGCCGTGAGCAGCCCGACGCCGTGGCGCAGCAGCTCCTCGAAGAGCTCGGTCTTGCTCTTGAAGTTGTAGTAGACCGTGCCCTTGGCGACCCCGGCGCGCTCGGCGATCTCGTCCACCGTGGTCGCCGAGAAGCCCTTCTCGGCGATGAGGGTCACCGCCGCCTCGTAGAGCTTCTGCCGGGTGGCCTGGCGGCGCGTGGTGCTACTGCTTTCCATGCCTCTGATTCTCACAGGTCCGGGCGCGCTCACAGGCTCAGCTCCGGGTGAAGGCGGTCCAGGGTCCACACCTGCTTGCGGCGTGCGGAGACCGCCGTCAGTGCGAGTGCCCCCGCCGTGAAGGCCAGCAGCACCGCGCAGCCCTGCCAGACGGGACCGAGCCCGCCGCCCGTGATCAGCCGGCGCAGCCCCTCGACGACGTAACTCATCGGCAGGTAGGGGTGGATCGCGTTGAAGAATCCGGGGCTGGTCTCGACGGGATACGTACCCCCGGCCGAGGTCAGCTGGAGCATCAGCACCGCCAGCACGAGGATGCGTCCCGCAGCCCCGAACCGGGCGTTGAGCCACTGCACGATCGCTGCGAAGCAGCAGGTGACCAGGGCCAGGAAGCCGATCGTTCCGGCGGCACGGGTCATCTGCAGACCGAGCCCCCAGTGCAGTACGGACATCAGGGCGGCCACCTGCAGCAGACCGAGCGCGGCCACCGGCAGCCAGCCCGCGAAGGCGATCCGCCAGGCGGAGGCCCCGGCGGCGAGTGCGCGCCGGTTGAGCGGCTGGATCAGCATGTACGCCACCATCGCGCCGACCCAGAGGGAGAGCGGGATGAAGTAAGGGGCGAAGCCGGTGCCGTAGTTGGGGGCCGCGTGCAGCGACTTGGAGGCCAGTTGCACCGGGTCGGCCATGACTTCCGTACGCGCGTCGCGGTCCTTCTTGCCGTAGTCGGGGATCTCGCCGACGCCGTCGTTGAGTCCCTGGGCGAGGGTGGCCGAACCGTCGCCGAGCCGGATCAGCCCGCCGTCCAGGTCGTTGGCGCCCTTCTTGAGATTGCTGACGCCGGTGTCCAGGTCGGTGGAGCCGGTCTTGGCCGTGGCCAGGCCGGTGTGCAGTTCGTCCGCTCCCTTGGCGACCTTGTGGGCGCCGGTGTTGAGCGCGTTGACCTTCTTCACGGCGGACTTGAGGTCCTCGTCCAGGTGCGGCGCGCTCTCGGCCAGGTCAGTGGCCTGCTGCTGCAGCGTGGTCAGCTGGGCGCGCAGCTTCTTCAGATCGCCGTTCTGGTTCGTGACCAGCACATTCACATCGTCGGCGACCTTCGCGACATCGGCCGCCGCGGTCTTCGCGCGCTTCAGCGGCGGGCAGACGGTGGGGTCGGCGAGCGGCTGCTCCGTGCACGTGGTGCGGTAGACCTCGGCCAAGTCGTCGGAGGCCGTGTGGGCGGCGGTGGCCGCGGTGGGCGCCGACTTCACCAGCAGGTCGAGGTTGTCCCGTACGGTCTGCGAGGAGTCGGCGACCAGCCGGGCGGTGTCGCCGATCGACTTGCCGTTGTCCTTCAGGAACGGGCGGACATCGGCTGCCACCCCGTTGACCTTGTCGGCGAGCAGCTGGGTGCCGTCGGCGACCTGCCGCGAGCCGGTTTCGAGGTCGCCCGCGCCCTTGTTCAGCTTGACGATCCCACCGGCCAGACTGCTGCTGCCGGCCTTGGCGTCCTTCAGCCCGTCCGCCAGATCCTGCGATCCCTTCTTCGCCTTTCCGATGCCGCCCTTGAGGTCGTCGGCACCCTTGGCGGCCTTCGCCGTCGCGTCGTGGAGGTCGGAGAAGTTGATGAAGATCTGGTCGAGGAAGCTGCGCGAGGCGTTGGTCGACGCGGCGGTGCGCACCTCGGAGAACACCGTCCGGGAGATCTGCCCGACGATGTAGTTGTTGGCGTCGTTGGTCCGCACCTGGAGCGTGCCGGTCTCGGGGGAGTCACCCGAACTGGACGCGATCTGCTTGCTGAAGTCCGACGGCATGGTGAGCGAGAGGTAGTACGTACCGTCCTCCACGCCCTTGTGTGCTTCGGCCGAACTCACCTCGTGCCACTCGAAGGTCTTGGAGTCGAGGAGCTCGCCGGTGATCTCGTCGCCGACCGCGAGGTGCTTTCCGGCGACGGTGGTGCCCTTGTCGTCGTTGACCAGCGCGACCGGGATCTTGTCGAGGCGGCTGTACGGGTCCCAGAAGGAGCACAGGTACAGGGCGCCGTAGAGCAGCGGCAGCAGCAGGAGCGCGATCAGTGCGGCGACCGGCAGCTTTCCCCTGCCGAAACGCTTCAGCTCAAGCGCGGCCAGTCTCGGCGAACGCATCGGCCGGTCCCTCCTCGGTCGTGGTTTCCTCGGCTGCGGTGTCCTGCGCGTCCGCCGGTGCGGCCTTGGTGTCGGTACGTACGGTGATGGCGCCCTCGGGTGCCTGGCTGCACACGGCGAGCACGGTCGTCCCGCTGCCGGCGATGGACTCCAACAGCTCCCAGGCCTGGGCCCGTTCGGCGTCGGAGAGCTTGAGATCGGTGTCGTCCACCGCGAGCAGCCGGGGCCGGCCGATCAGCGCGAGGGCGATGGACAGCCGCAGCGCCTCCAGCCGTTCCAGATCCCGTACGGAGGTCCGCTCGGCCTTGGGCAGGGCTGCGGGGTCGAGTCCGGCGGCGTCCAGCGCCGCGTCGATCCGTTCCTGCGCGGCGGCGATGCGCTCGGCGCGCGGACGCAGCAGAGCGCGCAGCGAACCGTCGAAGCGGCGCTGCAGCAGGGCCCGCTCCCGCAGGTGCTCGGCGACGGTGAAGGCCGGGTCGAGCTCGCTGACCCCGGGCACCGGGCCCAGTGCGCTGATGCGGCGTACGGCGGCCATCTGACGCGGCAGGCGCAGTCCGCCGATCTCCGCCTGGCCCTCGGTGGGGCGCATCCGGCCGGTGAGGGCGAGCAGCAGGCAGGTGCGGCCGGAGCCGGACGGGCCCTCGATCGCCACGAGTGAGCCGGGCCCGGCCTTGATGCCTACACCCCGGAAGGCCCAGCCGCGTGGTCCCTTGAGCCCGAAATCCTCGGCGGTGACAGCTGCCCCGTGCGGGCTGTCCACAGACCCTCCCCATTTTGAACTGACTGGTCAGTCTAAAAAGTATCCCGAACTCGCGATCGAAGCAAAAGGGCAGGTCAGGGGGTAGGCGGGCCCGATTGTCAGTGGTGCCCGTCACGATGGATACACACGGCCACGGAGCCGTTACACGAGACAGGAGGTTTCGTCATGGCCCACTCGTCCGCAGCAGCCGCACCCCGGCGCCGCGCAGACGGCCCTGCCCCCTCACTGACCGGTCCGGCAGACGATGTCCATCCCGTTGCGCGCCGCACCACGGCGCCGCCCGCCGCCCTCGAGCTGCTCGCCCAGGCCCGCACCGGCCTCGACGAGGCCGCCGTTCTCGATGTTCCGAACGAGCGGTATGCCACCGCCCACCTCGCCGCGCTGCGCACCGCTGCCGCCATGCTCGCCGTACGGGGCCGCCCCGAGACCTCCCGGAGGCGCCGGCAGCGGATCCGCAGCGCCTGGGAGGTTCTCCCGGAAATAGCCCCCGAGCTGACCGAATGGAGCGCACTGTTCGCCTCCGGCGCCCGTCGCAGGGCCCGCGCGGAAGCCGGTATACCGGGCGCGGCCAGTCGGCGCGACGCCGACGATCTGCTGCGTGACGCGGCGATGTTCCTGAGCCTGGTCGAGCGGCTGCTCGCGCTTCAGCCGGTGCTCCCACAGGCCCGGAGGGAGCGGCCCGACGCATGATGACGGCGACGGGGGCGCGAGGCAATAGGGTGGATAGCACCTGTACCACCTGCACTGTTCACGCTCCGCCGTCAGCGGCGGCACCGTGCCGAGGAGTCATCTGCCGTGTCGGACCAGCTGCGCCCCCGCGCCTCCCTCCGTACCGCCGTGGTCTGGGAGGTCCTGAAGGACGCCCTCGACCGCCAGGTCAAGGCGACCGGCAGGGACGCCCTGGATGTCCTGGACACCGGCGGCGGCACCGGCAACTTCGCGGTGCCGGTCGCCCGTCTCGGCCACCGGGTCACCGTCGTCGACCCCAGCCCCAACGCGCTCTTCGCCCTGGAGCGCCGAGCCGCCGAGGCCGGGGTCGCCGACCGGGTCCGCGGGGTCCAGGGCGACATCCACGGCCTGTTCGAGGTGGTGGAGCGTGATGGTTACGACGCGGTGCTGTGCCACGGGGTCCTGGAGTACGTGGACGATCCCGCAGAGGGTGTGCGCAACGCGGTCGAGGCGCTCCGTCCGTCCGGTGCGCTCAGCCTGCTCGCCGCCGGGCTCGGTGGCGCGGTCCTGGCCCGGGCGCTCGCCGGTCACTTCACCGAGGCGCGGCAGGCGCTCAGCGACCCGGCGGGCCGCTGGGGCGACGGGGACCCGGTGCCCCGGCGCTACACCGCGGAACAACTCACCGAGCTGGTCTCCGCGGCGGACGTCGAGGTCGGCGCGGTCCACGGCGTACGGGTCTTCGCCGACCTCGTACCGGGCGCCCTGGTGGACGCCGAGCCCGGTGCCATGGAGGCCCTGCTCAAGCTGGAGGCGGCCGCGGCCGAACTGCCCGCCTTCCACTCGGTCGCGACGCAACTGCACGTTCTGGGCACGAAGCGCGCCTGAGTGCGCGGCCGCCGACCGGTGGTAGCTCAGCTGTAGCGCGGCTGATCAGGGACGCAGCCGCAGATGGAGTACGCCCCAGGACCCCCGATCGGGGGCTTCGCCACGTATGATCGGGGGACACCATCCGGCATGACGGATCGGAGGTTGGGGAATCAACGCCTCAGCAGCTGAGCCGTCATGGCGGCCCGGACTGGCTGATTGGCAAAGAGGGCGGGTTTCACGGGGGCGAATCCCTGCCTATCCTGGAAGGGCCGCATACCGGCCGCCCCCCGCGGCCGACGACGAGGAGGACTCCGTGCCGCTCTCGGAGCACGAGCAGCGAATGCTCGAGCAAATGGAGCGAGCGCTGTACGCCGAAGATCCCAAGTTCGCGACAGCGCTCGAGGGAAGCGGGCTGCGTGCGTACACCCGGCGACGGGTCTACCAGGCGGTCGTAGGCTTCCTGGTGGGTATCGCGCTCCTCATGGCCGGAATGGTCGCCCAGCAGATCTGGATCAGCGTGGTGGGGTTTCTCGTCATGCTCGGCTGCGCGGTCCTTGCGGTCACAGGTTGGCGCAAAGCGCCCAAGCCGGGCGAGCGACAGGCAGCCGGAGGCGGCGGCGAGCGCCGTCAGCCCAGGCAACGCCGGACCGTGATGAATCGGATCGAGCAGCGGTGGCAGCGTCGCCGTGACGAGCAGGGCCAATAGGGCCTCGGACAATCTCGGGTGAGGGGCGGCCGCATTTCTGCGGTCGCCCCTCACGTGTGCCGGGGTCGGCCTTCGGCCCGCCGCTGCCCTCAAATGCCGGGCAGGCCCGAAAATCGAGCCTGCCCGGCGCTTGAGGGCGAACTTCATCCGGGGCAGTGCGAGGAAGCACCAAACCTGTCCGGCCATTCAGGGCAAGGGACTGTCAGGGGCGGGCCCCAGGAAGCTTCAAGCCCGTCCGCTGCCGGAGCGAAAGGCTGCCGGGCGGGCCCGGGGCCTACCGGCCCGTCCGGCGATTGAGGACAGCGGCGGGTCGCAGGCCAGGCCCCGTCACCCCTGCTGGCGGGAAGGCCGTCGCAGCCAACCAGCCCACCGGTCCCGGCCCCACCGCGCCGCCCACCCGCCGGTGAACGCCGCCCAGCGATCCGAGGCCGCCCAGATCACCCGAACGGCCGAGCGTGGTGCCACGGCTGCGCGGATCCGGGCGAACCGCCCGGCCGATGCCCGCAGTCCGGCCCGCACCGTCTCCACGTCCTCGGCGAGCCCGGTACCCGACCGGGGCTCCGGGGCGTAGAGCACCTGCTCCACCGCCCCCGCCACCCGATGCACCGCGGCGGCCTCGTCGGGGCCGAGCTGACCCAGCCACACCACCCGGGCCGCCGCCTTGCGCGGGGTCCGGGAGTCATCCGGCTCGATGCCGTGGTCCCACGCCGTGTCGATGATCTCCCGCCAGGCCGCCAGCGTTCTGGCCGTTGCATCAGCCGGCGTACGCCCGGCGGAGAAACTCAGCCGGCGCCTGCGCGCCCGAACCCGCCAGAGCATTGGCAGCAACGGCAGCGCCAGGATCACGAGGGCGGCCAGGACCAGACCGAGGACGGTGCCTGTCGGCGTCCCGGAATCCGTCGGAGCCGCTACCCCCGGCGCCACCGAGCTGCCGCACTCGCCCTGCTTGCGCATCTGGGCCGGGCAGCTGTCCGAGACGGACGGCGCGACCGTCGGAGCGGCCGAGGCGCCCTTCTCGGGCTGGGCCGGGTCGGACGTGCCGTCGGCGGGGGCGTCCGGCTGGGTGTAGGACGGGGCGGTGCCCCGCGTCGGGGTCGGTTCGAAACGGGTCCACCCGATGCCCTCGAAATACAGCTCGGGCCAGGCATGAGCATCGCGCAGTCCCACCGACACCGAACCGTTCGGCTGCGCAGTGCCGGGAGTGAAGCCCACCGCGACCCGGGCCGGGATGCCCAGCGTCCGCGCCATCGCGGCCATCGTGAACGAGAAGTGGACGCAGAAGCCCCGCTTGTCCTTCAGGAACCGGCCGATCGCCGCGCTCCCGGTGCCCGAGTTCACCGAGGTGTCGTAGGTGAAGCCGCCTTCCGAGGCGAAGAAGCTCTGCAGCTTCACCGCCCGCTCGTAGTTGTTGGCGGCGCCCTTCGTCACCCTGTCCGCGGTCTGCCCGACCACCTTCGGCAGGGAGTCGGGAACGCTGGTGTACTCGCGCTGCAGAGCGGCCGGCGCGGTGCCGGCCGCGGCGAGCTGGTCGGCGGTCGGCTGGACCACCAGACTGGAGACCTGGTACTGCGCACCGCGGGTCGTCTCCCCGCGGTCACCGACGAGCGTCCGTCCCATCGGCTCGTACCGCCAGCGCCCGCCGATCCTGACCTCGGTCGCGGGGTAGGGGAGCGGCAGATACGTCTGCTGGTAGGAACGGGACGCGGAGATGTTCGACGTGATCTCCGTGGCAAGGACGTCCGGGCCGAGGCCCTCCGGGATCGGGAGCCGCTTAGGTACATCTTTCAGACGGCGCGTGGAGGGTCGCCACTCGCTTCCGTTGAACTGATCCAGGGCCAGGATCCGCAGATAGAAGCCCTGCGGGTCACCGGAATTGGTGCGGTAGGACATCACCTCCCGGTTCTCCGGCTGGTTCAGATTGTTCTGCAGCGAGACCAGGGGGTTGACCGCGGAGATGGTGCCTCCGCCGTTCCCCTTGCCGTTCGTGCCGCCCGTACCGGCCAGCAGACCGCTGTCGAGCGCGGGCAGCGCCGCCGGTACGACCAGTGAGATCCCCAGCGCAAGCGCACCGATGCGGCGTCCGGTGCGGACCGGGGCCGTCGGGCGGC
The DNA here is from genome assembly GCF_055602785.1 of Streptomyces sp. NPDC037301. Taxonomy (NCBI): domain Bacteria; kingdom Bacillati; phylum Actinomycetota; class Actinomycetes; order Kitasatosporales; family Streptomycetaceae; genus Streptomyces; species Streptomyces sp. NPDC037301. Next base: position 105,232 of record NZ_JBVJWD010000016.1, on the reverse strand, counting down.
TGTCGGAGAACGCCGCACCGACCGCCGGACCGCCAGGGGGGCTGGTCGCGCCGCTGAAGACCCGCCCCCACTGGGAGAGCCGGTCCCGGCCCTCGGCCAGCAGAAGCAGCAGATAGCCACCGGCCGCGAGCAGGAACCAGAGCCAGTCCGCTCCGCCCTCGGAAAGTCCCGCGGCCACCGAGTACAGCGCGAGGAGCGGCAGACCGGCCGGGGCCGCGCTGCGGAACGTCACAGCGAGGGCGTCCACGGCCAGGCCGACCAGCAGCACACCGCCGATCAGTATCAGCCGGATGCCGTCCGTCACGGGCGCCGGAGCGGCGTACCTCCCGACATCCTCGGCGCCCGACGTCAGCAGATCCGCGAACCGCTGGACGGCCTCCGGACCCGGCAGGACACCGGCCAACGCCTGAGTCCTGGCGAACACCACCGTCAGCAGAACCAGCGTGACCAGTGTCTGCGCCGTGACGATCAGCATCCGGGGCATGGGCACCCGGCGGGCGAGCACGCCCATACCGCTCTGGACCGCCAGCAGAAACGCGGCCTGCAGGATCCACCCGGCGGGCTCGACCAACGGCAACATCGAGCCCGCGGCCATCAGCGTCGCCGCGAAAGCGCACAGCGTCAGCCGACCACGACCGCTCATGACCATCCCCCGGAGAAACCTGTCGTGCCACCTGTGGTGCCGCTGACGGCAGCGGACTGCGTCGTCAGGCCCTGGTGTCCCGCCTGCTGCCAATACCGGGCAAGACCGGTCCCCGGCGCCACCGCCACCGCCGTCCAGCCCGATTCACGCAGCAGCCGCATCCGCCGTTCGAACGCCGTGTCCGCCCCCGCGGGCGCGGCGGCGCCCTGCGCCCAGGCCGTGCTGTCCAGTACGAACGCGACGGCGCCGCCACTGCGCTGCCGCATCCGGGCCGCCACCGCCGCCTGATCCTCGTCCAGATCACCGAAGAACGCGATCAGCAGCCCTTCGTTGCCGCCGCGCAGCACGTCGTACGCACGTGACAGACCGCCCCCGTCGGAGTGATCGACCACCGCCAGGGTGTCCATCATCAGCCCCGCGGAGTCGGCGGACTCCTGTGTCGATCCGGCGAAGCCTCCTTCGCCCTCGCCCGGAACCGCGTTCCCGTCGTCGGTCAGCAGCCGGACAGCGAAGCCGCGCTCCAGCATGTGCACCAGCGCGGACGCCGCACCGGACACCGCCCACTCGAAGGCGGAGTCGGGCCCCGTCCCCTGATAGGCGATCCGCCGGGTGTCCAGCAGCACCGTGCACCTGGCCCGCTGCGGCTGCTCCTCGCGGCGCACCATCAGCTCGCCGTAGCGTGCGGTGGAGCGCCAGTGGACCCGGCGCAGATCGTCGCCGTGCCGGTAGCCGCGCGGAATCACGTCGTCGTCACCGGCCAGCGCGAGCGAACGCTGACGTCCCTCGCCGTACCCGGAGGCCTCGCCCACCAGCCGTACCGGCGGCAGCGGCTCGGTCCGCGGAATGACGACGAGGGTGTCGTACGCGCTGAACGAACGGGTCAGCTCGCACATCCCGAACGGATCGCTCAGCCGCAGCTGCAGCGGACCCAGCGGATAGCGCCCGCGCAGATCCGACCGCACCCGGTAGGAGACCTCGCGACGGCCGCCCGCCTCCACCCGGTCCAGCACGAACCGGGGCCGAGGCCCCAGTACATAGGGCACCCGGTCCTGCAGCATCAGCAGCCCGGTCGGCAGCCGCGACACGTTCTCCATCCGCAGATGGACCCGCGCCTCCGTGCCCGCGGGCACCCGGGACGGCGAGAGCCGCCGGGTGCCCGCCACCCGGTAACGGGTGCGGACGAGCACCACGACACAGACAAGTGGCAGCGCGGCGAGCAGCAGCCCGACCCGCAGCAGATCCGCCTGTCCCAGCACATAAGCGCAGATCGCCGCGGCGATACCGGCTGCGAGGAAGGACCGCCCGCGCGTGGTCAGCCCGCTCAGAGCGGCCCGCAGACCGCCCTTGTCGTCGCCGTCGTCCATCGCGGTCGGCCCCCCGGAGGTCATCACACCCGCCGTACGCCGGGCTGCTGCCGGCTGTACACCGGACGGCCCGGCTGGTGCTGGGGCTGCACCTGGGCGACGCCGCCGCCGGCGGTGGGTACCGGTGTCTGCTGCAGGATCTCCAGCACGACCTGCTCGGCGGTACGACGGTTCAGCTGGGCCTGTGCCGTCGGCAGCAGCCGGTGCGCGAGCACCGCGACCGCCAGTGCCTGCACATCGTCCGGCAGGCAGTAGTCCCGGCCACTCAGCGCCGCGGAGGCCTTCGCCGCGCGCAGCAGATGCAGGGTGGCTCGCGGCGAGGCGCCGAGCCGGAGATCGGGATGGCTGCGGGTGGCCCCGACGAGCTCCACCGCGTACCGCCGCACGGCGTCGGCCACATGGACCGTCCGTACCGCGTCGATCAGCTTCACGATGTCGTGCGCGTGCGCCACCGGCTGCAGATCGTCGAGCGGCGAGGTCCCGCCGTGCACATCGAGCATCTGCAGCTCGGCGTCCGCACTCGGATAGCCGATCGACACCCGGGCCATGAACCGGTCGCGCTGGGCTTCGGGCAGCGGATAGGTGCCCTCCATCTCCACCGGGTTCTGGGTGGCCACCACCATGAACGGGTCGGGCAGCTCGTACGTGTGCCCGTCGATGGTGACCTGGCGCTCCTCCATCGACTCCAGCAGTGCCGACTGGGTCTTCGGCGAGGCCCGGTTGATCTCGTCGCCGATCACGATCTGGGCGAAGATCGCGCCCGGTTTGAACTCGAAGTCGCGCCGCTGCTGGTCGAAGATGGACACACCGGTGATGTCCGAAGGCAGCAGGTCCGGTGTGAACTGAATGCGCCGCACCGAGCAGTCGATGGACCGCGCCAGCGCCTTGGCCAGCATCGTCTTCCCGACCCCGGGGACATCCTCGATGAGGAGATGCCCCTCCGCCAGCAGCACGGTCAGCGAAAGCCGTACGACCTCAGGCTTGCCCTCGATCACGCTCTCCACCGACCTGCGCACCCGCTCCGCAGTCGTGGTCAGATCTGTGAGGCTCGCTCGATCGTCATAGGTCGTCACCCGGCCCTCCTCGGCCCTGTCCCATGCTCACCAGGAGCAGGGGGTACCCCATTCACGGGCCGACGCGCATGCAGCGGTCCGGCCCACCCCGAAACACGGACACCCCTCCGGAAACGTCCGGCGGGATGCCACATGCGCATTCTTGTTGCCGTTACCGCTTCGTGTCACTCGCCTGTGGACAAGTGGGGGCGATATGTCGGGGTCGGTGGGGTTATCGGTTCCCGACGAACACCTGTCCGGGCGGTCAGGAGACGGGAAGGATCTCGCGCAGCAAGCCGCTGGTCACATCGAAGACGAAGCCGCGGACGTCGTCGGTGTGCAGCAGGAACGGCGAGGTACGCACGCGCTGCATCGACTGCCGTACGTCCTGGTCGGCGTCCTTGTATGCCTCGACCGCCCAGACCGGACGCTGACCGACCTCCGCCTCCAGCTCCTGGCGGAATTCCTCGGTGATCGATTCCAGGCCGCAATTCGTGTGATGAATGAGTATGACGCTGCGAGTGCCGAGAGCCCGCTGGCTGATGGTCAGCGAACGGATCACGTCATCGGTGACCACGCCGCCCGCGTTGCGGATGGTGTGGCAGTCGCCGAGCGACAGACCGAGTGCGTCGTGCAGGTCGAGCCGGGCGTCCATGCAGGCGACCACGGCGACGCGAAGCACCGGCTTGGCATCCATGCCCGGGTCGTTGAATTCGGCGGCGTACCGGACGTTCGCCTCGACGAGGTGGTCGGTGACCGTGCCCCCGGTGCGGGCCTGGTCGGCAGCGGGCACGGAAGGCTCGACGGGGGAGTGCGCGGAAGTCGACATGGATATGACGTTAGCTCTCGCTCCTGGCCCCGTCGTGCTGTGGGAAGGGACAAAGAACGTCAACGAGGCTTGTTGTGAGGTAACCCACAAGCCTCACAGCTGTTCATTCGGCCGAGTGAACGGCGGGCAGGGCGACGCGCTGCCCGGTTGATTGATCGGGAATCGATCGAATGGCAGGGTGGACTAAAGTGACGGGAAGTTACCGACACCCTGCACATTCCGTAGATTTCCCCCGTGTGTGCGGCGTGTACGGTCCGGCCCTCTCCCGCTCGCCGGTCGACCGACGCCCCTTCCCCGGCGCCGGCCGACCTCCCCTTCTGAGCGGGCGGGGACCAGGCCGTACGCGCAGCCACACGGGACCTGAGCCTGAGAGGGCGCATGAGCCAGACCCGACACGTCCCGGTGATGCTCCAGCGGTGCCTGGACCTGTTGGCACCGGCTCTGGAGGCGCCCGGCCCGCCGCAGCCCGTGGTGGTCGACTGCACTCTCGGCCTCGGCGGACACAGCGAGGCGCTGCTCTCCGCCTTCCCCTCCGCACGGTTGATCGCGCTGGACCGTGACAAGGAGGCGCTGCGGCTCTCCGGCGAGCGGCTCGCCCCGTACGGAGACCGGGCCACCCTGGTGCACGCGGTCTACGACGAACTGCCCGAGGTGCTCGCCAGACTCGGCATCCCCAAAGTCCAGGGCGTCCTGTTCGACCTCGGTGTCTCCTCCATGCAGCTGGACGAGGCCGATCGCGGATTCGCGTACGCCCAGGACGCCCCGCTCGACATGCGCATGGACCAGACGACCGGCATCAGCGCGGCAGAGGTCCTCAACACGTACCCGCCGGGCGAACTGGTACGGATCCTGCGGGCGTACGGCGAGGAGAAGCAGGCCAAGCGGATCGTCTCCGCGATCGTGCGCGAGCGAGAGAAGGAACCGTTCAGCAACAGCGCCCGGCTGGTCGAGCTGATCCGTGACTCACTGCCGCAGGCTGCCAAGCGCACCGGCGGCAACCCCGCCAAACGGACCTTCCAGGCGTTGCGCATCGAGGTCAACGGCGAGCTCACCGTCCTGGAGCGGGCCATTCCGGCCGCCGTGCAGAGCCTCGCGGTCGGCGGCCGTATCGCCGTCCTCTCGTACCACTCGCTCGAGGACCGGCTGGTCAAGCAGGTCTTCGCGGCGGGCGCCGCCACCACGGCGCCGCCCGGACTGCCGGTCGTACCCGAGCGCTATCAGCCCCGGCTGAAGCTGCTGACCCGCGGCGCGGAGCTGCCCACGGAGGAGGAGGTCGCCGAGAACCGGCGCGCCGCCCCCGCCAGGCTGCGCGGCGCCCAGCGGATCCGCGAGGAGGAACGATGAGCGTCCGGCGTCCGGGAACCCGGACACCGGCGACACCCGGGGCGGCGTGGTGAGCAAACCGGCCGGGCAGTTGAAAGGGCGGGCGGCGCGGCTCGCCCGGCTGATGCCGTCCGGGTCCAGCAACGCGGCCCGTACCCCCTTCGTCCTGCTGGTCGTGCTGCTCCTCGGCGGCGGGCTCATCACGCTTCTGGTCCTCAACTCGGCCCTCAACGAAGGATCGTTCAGGCTGAGCGAGCTGAAGAAACGGACCACCGAGCTCACGGACGAGCAGCAGGCCCTCCAGCGCGACGTCGACAGCTACTCCGAGCCGGACGCCCTGGAGCGGCGCGCCCGCAAGCTGGGCATGGTGCCCGGCGGCAGCCCCGCCTTTCTCGATCCGAACGGTGAGGTCCGCGGCGTAGCCGCCGAGGCCAGCGCCGAGCCGACCCCCGCAACGCCGCCGCAGAAGCCGAGAACCCCCCAGGCGCCCCCCGCGACCGCACCGTCCGCCGCCTCGGCCCCGGCCGCCGGCTCGCCCTCTCCCTCGATGCCGGCCACCCCTTCGGGTGCCGCCGTGAAGCCCAGCACCTCCGCGGCCCCGCCCGCCGGGCCGCGTGCCCCGGCAAACCAGCCCTCGACGAGCCCCGGCAGGTGACGCAGTGCCTTCCAAGGAACCACCGCGCCGCCGGGTCCCCGGCCCCGCGCGCCCCCGCAGCGCCGCAGGCGGCCAGGGACGCCCCCGGCCCGCCGCCCGCCGCCCGTCGTCCCCGGCACCGCGCGCCCGCGCGCCCCGCAACCGTCCCGCGCGCCCCCTCCGCCTCGGCAGCCCGCGTCCCCGGCTACGCCTGGTCAGTCTCGCCCTGACACTCGTCATGCTGACGTTCGTAGTCCGGCTCCTCCAGGTCCAGGCCGTCGACGCCAACGCGTACGCGGCCAAGGCCAAGGAGAACCGCTACCTCAGCTACACGATCTCCGCCGAGCGCGGCGAGATCACCGACCGCAGCGGTATCGCGCTGGCCACCAGCGTCGACGCGTACGACATCACCGCCGACCCGTCGATGTTCACGCCGGAAATCAGCAGGGCCCCGGACGCGCCCCAGCAGGCGGCGGCCCTCCTCGCCCCGATCCTGGGCGCCGACGTCTCCGAACTGACCGAGAAGCTGTCCAAGAAGGGCCGCTACACCGTCCTGGCCCGCCGCCAGACCCCGCAGGTCTGGAATCAGATCAAGGACCTCAAGTCCGTCTTCGCCGAGAAGGCCGCGAAGGACAAGGCGGCCGGCGGCGCCGGAGCCAATGTGCTGGCCGGGGTCTTCCAGGAGTCGACGACCAAGCGGGTCTACCCGAACGGAGGGCTCGCCGCCGGGATACTGGGCTATGTCAACACCGACGGCAAGGGCGCAGGCGGCCTCGAATCGCAGCTGGACCAGGAGCTCGCGGGCGAGGACGGCAAGATCAAGTACGCCCAGTCCGGCGGCCGGCGGGTACCCACCGCGGGTACCAAGGAGGTCCCGGCCGTCGCCGGGTCCGACATCGAGCTGACCATCGACCGCGACATCCAGTGGGCCGCCCAGCAGGCCATCACCGACCAGGTGAAGAAGTCCAAGGCGGACCGCGGCTATGTGATCGTGCAGAACACCAGGACCGGCGAGGTCCTCGCCATGGCCAACGCACCCGGCTTCGACCCCAACGACCTCTCGCGGGCCGACGCGGCGTCGCTGGGAAACGCGGCGCTTCAGGACGTGTACGAGCCCGGCTCCACCAGCAAGGTCATGTCCATGGCCGCCGTGCTGGAGGAGGGGGCCGCCACCCCCGGCACCCATGTCACCGTCCCCAACCGGCTGCACCGCGGCGACCGGCTCTTCAAGGACGACATCGACCACCCCACCTGGTACCTGACGCTCAACGGCGTACTCGCCAAGTCGAGCAACATCGGCACGATCCTGGCCACCGGAGAACTCGGCAAGACCCAGGCCGAGGCCAACAAGGTCCTCTACTCCTACCTGCGCAAATTCGGGATCGGCTCGCCGACCGGTCTCGACTACCCGGGCGAGACCCCCGGCATCCTCGCCAAGCCCGAGGACTGGTCGACCTCGCAGCAGTACACGATCCCGTTCGGCCAGGGCCTCTCGCTCAACGCCATGCAGGCCGCCTCCATCTACTCGACGATCGCCAACGGCGGGGTGCGCGTCGCGCCCACGCTGGTACGTGGCACCAAGGGCCCCGACGGCCACTTCAAGGCCGCCGCCGCTCCCGAACGGACCCGGGTGGTCAGCGAGAAGACCGCCAAGTCGCTCGCCGCCATGCTGGAGTCGGTGGTCGGTGACGAGGAAGGCACCGGGACGAAGGCCAAGATCCCGGGCTACCGGGTGGCGGGCAAGACCGGTACGGCCAACCGAGTCGATCCGGTACGCGGCGGCTACCGCGGCTACACGGCGTCCTTCGCGGGCTTCGCACCCGCCGACAACCCGCAGATCACCGTCTACTGCGCGATTCAGAACCCGACCAAGGGCAGCTACTTCGGCGGCCAGATCTGCGGACCGATCTACAAGCAGGTCATGGAGTTCGCACTCAAAACCCTCCAGACCCCACCGTCCGGCAGCAAGCCAGCCCGGCTGCCGGTGTCCTTCAATCCCGGCGAGTGAACACGGGGAAACCAGCCAGTGACAACCATCACCCCCGATCCCGGGAACCGGAACGGGAACCACCAGAGCCCCGCCCCCTCACTTCGCGAGAGGCCGGGTGGGCCCGGTACGCTCACCGCCGTGCCCCACGCTGATCAGTTCCAAACCACCCAGAAGGACGCCCCTGTGAATTACCCGGGAGCGCCCCGCCCGGATCGGCTCAGGCCGACGCCCCTCGGCGAGCTGGCAGCCCGGCTGGGAGTCGAACCGCCGGGAACCGGCGAGGTCACCGGCATCACCCACGACTCGCGGGCGGTCCGCCCCGGTGATGTGTACGCGGCCCTGCCGGGCGCCCGCTTCCACGGCGCCGACTTCGCGGCCCAGGCTGCCGGCCTCGGCGCGGCGGCGATCCTCACCGACCCGGCCGGCGCCGAGCGCGCCGCTGCCACCGGACTGCCGGTGCTGGTCACCGAGGACCCGCGCGGCCGGATGGGCGAACTCGCTGCCGAGATCTACGGACGGCCCGGCGCCGACCTCCTCCAGATCGGCATCACCGGAACCTCCGGCAAGACCACCACCGCCTACCTCATCGAGGGCGGCTTCCAGGGCGCCGGGCGTGCCACCGGGCTGATCGGCACCGTGGAGACGCGGATCGGCGACGAGCGCATCAAGTCCGAGCGCACCACCCCCGAAGCCACCGACCTGCAGGCGCTGTTCGCCGTCATGCGCGAACGCGGCGTCGACTCGGTGACCATGGAGGTTTCCAGCCACGCCCTGGTGCTCGGCCGGGTCGACGGCTGCGTCTTCGACGTCGCGGTCTTCAACAACCTCAGCCCGGAGCACATGGAGTTCCACTCCGGAATGGAGGACTACTTCCAGGCCAAGGCACAGCTCTTCACCCCGCTGCGCAGCCGGCAGGGCGTCGTCAATTTCGATGACGAGTACGGCCGCAGGCTGGTCGCCGAGGCGTCCGTCCCGGTCGTCACCTTCTCCGCCGAGGGCCACCCGGACGCCGACTGGCGCGCCGAGGACGTCGAAGTCGGGCCGCTGGGCTCCACCTTCACCGTCGTCGGCCCCAAGGACGAGCGGATCGCCGCCAGGGCCCCGCTGCCCGGCCCGTTCAACGTCTCCAACACCCTCGCCGCAATCGTCACGCTCGCCGTCGCGGGCCTCGACCCGCAGTCCGCAGCCGACGGTGTCGCCGCCGTTCCGGGCGTCCCCGGCCGCCTGGAACGCGTCGACGCCGGACAGCCGTACCTCGCGGTCGTCGACTACGCGCACAAGACCGACGCCGTCGAATCCGTGCTGCGCTCCCTGCGGAAGGTCACCGAGGGCAGGCTGCACATCGTCCTCGGCTGCGGCGGCGACCGCGACACCACCAAGCGCGGCCCGATGGGCGCCGCCGCGGCCCGCCTCGCCGACACCGCAGTACTGACCTCCGACAACCCCCGATCCGAGGACCCTCTCAAAATCCTCGCCGCAATGCTCGCGGGCGCCGCCGAGGTGCCCGTCCACGAGCGGGGCGACGTCCTGGTCGACGCCGACCGGGCCGCCGCCATCGCAGCCGTGGTCGCCCGCGCCGAGCCCGGTGACACGGTGCTGATCGCAGGCAAGGGCCACGAGCAGGGCCAGGACATCCATGGCGTGGTACGCCCCTTCGACGACCGCGTGGTCCTGCGCGCGGCCATCGAGCAGTCCCTGGGGCAGAGCAGCACCGAGAGCGCCGCCCACCGCGCCCACACCCACGAGAACAACAGTCAGGGATGACCAAGTGATCGCCCTTTCCCTCGCCGAGATCGCCGAAATCGTCGGCGGGCAGTCGTACGACATACCGGATCCGGCAGCGACCGTCAGCGGGCCTGTCGTCATGGACTCCCGAGAGGTGAAGCAAGGCAGCCTGTTCGTCGCCTTCGCCGGCGAGCGGGCCGACGGCCACGACTTCGCGCAGGGCGCCGTCGAGGCGGGCGCGGCAGCCGTGCTGGCCGCCCGCCCCGTCGGTGTTCCGGCGATCGTCGTCGACGACGTCGTGGCCGCGCTCGGCGCGCTCGCCCGCGCCGTCGTCGGCCGCCTCGGTACCACCGTCGTCGCCCTCACCGGCTCCGCGGGCAAGACCTCCACCAAGGACCTCATCGCCCAGCTTCTCGAACGCAAGGGGCCCACCGTCTACCCGGCGGGCAACCTCAACAACGAGATCGGTCTGCCGCTCACCGCACTGCGTGCCACCGAGGACACCCAGCATCTCGTCCTCGAAATGGGTGCACGCTACATCGGCGACATCTGTTACCTCACCGGCCTCGTCCCGCCCCGGATCGGCCTCGTCCTCAACGTCGGCACCGCCCACATCGGCGAGTTCGGCGGCCGCGAGCAGATCGCCAAGGCGAAGGGCGAGATGGTCGAGGCCCTGCCCGAGGGCGGCCTCGCCGTACTCAACGCCGACGACCCGCTCGTGCGCGCCATGTCCTCCCGTACGAAAGCCCGGGTGCTGCTCTTCGGTGAAGCCGCGGATGCGGACGTACGGGGAGAGAACGTCCGTCTCACCGACGACGGGCGCCCCGCTTTCAAGCTCCACACACCCACCGGGTGCAGCGACGTGACCATGCGCCTGTACGGTGAGCACCACGTGTCGAACGCGCTCGCCGCGGCCGCCGTCGCCCATGAGTTGGGCCTGTCCGCAGACGAGATCGCCGAAGGGCTCTCCGAGGCGGGCACCCTCTCCCGCTGGCGCATGGAGGTCACCGAGCGTCCGGACGGCGTGACGTTCGTCAATGACGCCTACAACGCGAACCCCGAATCCATGAGAGCAGCGCTGCGCGCGCTGGCCGCCATGGGGAAGGGCCGGCGTACGTGGGCGGTGCTCGGCCCCATGGCCGAGCTCGGCGACGCCTCGCTCGCCGAGCACGACGCGGTCGGGCGGCTCGCCGTCCGGCTCAACGTCAGCAAGCTCGTCGCGGTCGGGGGCAGAGAAGCCTCCTGGCTGCAACTGGGCGCATACAACGAGGGTTCGTGGGGTGAGGAGTCGGTGCATGTGTCCGACGCACAGGCTGCCGTCGACCTGTTGCGCAGTGAACTGCGCCCGGGAGACGTCGTGCTGGTGAAGGCGTCCCGGTCGGTCGGCCTGGAGCAGGTCGCCATGGCACTGCTGGAGAACGCGTCCGAGGGCGAGGTCGCCGGCCGATGAGGCAGATCCTCTTCGCGGGGGCCATCGGGCTCTTCCTGACCCTGGTCGGAACTCCGCTGCTGATCAAGCTGCTGGCCCGCAAGGGATACGGGCAGTTCATCCGGGACGACGGCCCGCGCACCCACGGCTCCAAGAAGGGCACGCCCACCATGGGCGGTATTGCCTTCATCCTGGCGACGATCATCGCGTACGTCCTGGCGAAGGTGATCACCGGCGAGGAGATGCGCTACTCCGGTGTGCTGGTGCTCTTCCTGATGACCGGCATGGGTCTCGTCGGCTTCCTCGACGACTACATCAAGATCGTCAAGCAGCGTTCGCTCGGCCTGCGGGCCAAGGCGAAGATGGCCGGCCAGCTGATCGTCGGGATCGCCTTCGCGGTGCTCTCGCTCCAGTTCGCCGACTCCAGTGGCAACACCCCGGCCTCCACCAAGCTGTCGTTCGTCGCGGACTTCGGCTGGTCGATCGGCCCGGTGCTGTTCGTCGTCTGGGCCCTGTTCATGATCCTCGCCATGTCCAACGGCGTGAACCTGACGGACGGTCTGGACGGCCTGGCCACCGGTGCGTCGGTGATGGTCTTCGGCGCGTACACCTTCATCGGGCTGTGGCAGTTCCAGGAGTCCTGCGCCAACGCGGACACCCTGACCAACCCCAACGCCTGCTTCCAGGTACGAGATCCGCTGGATCTGGCCGTCGTCGCCTCCGCCCTGATGGGTGCCTGCTTCGGCTTCCTGTGGTGGAACACCTCGCCCGCCAAGATCTTCATGGGTGACACCGGTTCGCTCGCCCTCGGCGGCGCGCTCGCCGGCCTGGCGATCTGCTCCCGCACGGAGTTCCTGATGGCCATCCTCGGCGGCCTCTTCGTGATGATCACCATGTCCGTGGTCATCCAGGTCGGCTCTTTCAAGATGACCGGTAAGCGGGTCTTCCGGATGGCGCCGCTCCAGCACCACTTCGAACTCAAGGGGTGGTCCGAAGTCCTTGTCGTGGTCCGCTTCTGGATCATCCAGGGCATGTGCGTGATCGTCGGACTCGGTCTCTTCTACGCAGGATGGGCAGCCGAGAAGTGAGCAACCAGGACTGGCAGGGCAAGCGCGTCACCGTCGCGGGACTCGGAGTCTCCGGAATCCCGGCGGCCAAGGTGCTGCACGGCCTCGGGGCCGTCGTCACGGTGGTCAACGACGGGGACGACGAGCGTTCCCGTGCGCAGGCCGCGGAGCTGGAGGCGCAGGGCATCACCGTGCGCCTCGGCGACGGGGCGACCCTGCCCGAGTCCACCGAGCTCATCGTCACCACCCCCGGATGGAAGCCCGACAAGCCGCTCTTCAGCGCAGCCGCCGAGGCGGGCGTCCCGGTCTGGGGCGACGTCGAACTCGCCTGGCGGCTGCGCGGTCGGGACGGCAGAGAACCAGCACCCTGGCTCGCGGTCACCGGCACCAACGGCAAGACCACGACCGTACGGATGCTCGCCTCGATCCTGGAGGCGGCCGGGCTGCGCACCGCCGCCGTCGGCAACATCGGCGTCTCCCTCCTCGACGCCGTCCTCGGCGACGAGGAGTACGACGTACTCGCCGTCGAACTGTCCAGCTACCAGCTGCACTGGGCGCCCTCGCTGCGCGCCCACTCCGCGGCAGTCCTCAACCTGGCCCCCGACCACCTCGACTGGCACGGCTCCATGGAGGCGTATGTCGCGGACAAGGGCCGGATCTACGAGGGCAACCGCATCGCCTGCGTCTACAACGTGGCCGAGAAGGCGACCGAGGACCTCGTCCGCGAGGCCGACGTCGAAGAGGGCTGCCGCGCCATCGGCTTCACTCTGGCCGCACCGGGCCCGTCCCAACTGGGCGTCGTCGACGGCATCCTCGTCGACCGCGCCTTCGTGGCCAACCGGCAGAAGCAGGCCCAGGAGCTCGCCGAGGTCAGCGACGTCAACCCGCCGGCCCCGCACAACATCGCCAACGCCCTGGCGGCCGCGGCCCTGGCCCGCGCCTTCGGTGTCGAGCCCGCGGCCGTACGGGACGGACTGCGGGCCTTCCGCCCCGACCCGCACCGCATCGAGCATGTCGCGGACGTCGCCGGGGTCGCGTACATCGACGACTCCAAGGCCACCAACACCCATGCTGCCGAGGCCTCCCTCGCGGCCTACGACCCGATCGTCTGGATCGCCGGCGGCCTCGCCAAGGGAGCCACCTTCGACGAGCTGGTGACCGGGGCAGCCGGGCGGCTGCGGGGCGTCGTGCTGATCGGCCGTGACCGGGCCCTGATCCGCGAAGCCCTCGCGCGACACGCCCCCGAGGTCCCGGTGGTCGACCTCGACCGGACCGACACTGGGGCGATGTCCGAGGCGGTCCGCGAGGCGGCACGACTCGCTCGTCCGGGGGACACCGTACTGATGGCCCCGGCCTGCGCCTCGATGGATATGTTCGTCAATTACAACAAGCGGGGCGAGGCGTTCGCGGACGCGGTCCGCGCACTCGCCGCCGAGAGCGACTGACGGGCCCGGCCCCCGCGCCGTACTGTCCCGGACGACCGGGTGCGGGCGGCCGCGCCACGGGCCCCGGCCCTCGGGAGCAGCCCCGGGCACGAGCAGTGGAGGGGACAGCGACAATGCCGGCCGAAGAGAGCTCCGCCGCGCTCCGTGGGGGCCGCTCACGGGCCACCGCGGCGATCAGCCGGGCGCTCACCCCGCCCCTGCTCGCGGTTGCGGGCTCCCCGGCGCCCCTCGGCCCCGCCCTGCGGGTCCGGTCGGTCACCGGCTCCCGGCGCCCCTCGGCGCCACGCTCCAAGGGGCGTTCCGGAGGCCCCCGGTCCCCCCGCGGCGGCGGTGTGCGGCGGATGTACGAGCAGGCACGCCGGGCCTGGGACCGCCCTCTGACCGCGTACTACCTGATCCTGGGCGCCGGCCTGCTGATCACCGTGCTCGGCCTGGTGATGGTCTACTCCGCCTCGATGATCAAGGCCCTGGAGCTGGACAAACCCGGCACCTACTTCTTCCGTAAACAGTTCCTCGCCGCAGTCATCGGCGCCGGACTGATGGCGCTCGCTGCCCGGATGCCCGCCAGACTGCACCGGGCGTTCGCCTATCCGCTGCTCATGGGAACCGTCTTCCTGATGGTGCTGGTCCAGGTGCCGGGGATAGGGATGTCGGTCAACGGCAACCAGAACTGGCTCTATCTGGGCGGCCCCTTCCAGCTCCAGCCCAGCGAGTTCGGGAAGCTCGCCCTGGTCCTGTGGGGTGCGGACCTGCTCGCCCGCAAACAGGACAAACGGCTGCTCACGCAGTGGAAGCACATGCTCGTACCGCTCGTCCCGGTCGCCTTCATGCTCCTCGGGCTGATCATGCTCGGTGGCGACATGGGCACTGCGATCATTCTCACGGCGATCCTGTTCGGACTGCTCTGGCTGGCCGGGGCACCCACCCGGCTCTTCGCCGGGGTGCTCGCCTTCGCCGGAGTGATCGCCTTCGTGCTGATCAAGACCAGCCCGAACCGGATGTCCAGGCTCGCCTGCATCGGCGCCAGCGAACCCGGGCCGGGGGACTCCTGCTGGCAGGCCGTGCACGGCATCTATGCTCTGGCGTCCGGTGGATGGTTCGGTTCCGGGCTCGGCGCGAGTGTGGAAAAATGGGGCCAACTACCTGAACCGCACACCGACTTCATCTTCGCCATCACCGGGGAGGAACTGGGGTTGGCGGGGACGCTGTCGGTACTCGCCCTCTTCGCGGCTCTAGGCTATGCGGGTATCCGCGTGGCCGGACGCACGGAGGACCCCTTCGTGAGGTACGCCGCGGGAGGTGTGACCACCTGGATCACGGTGCAGGCCGTGATCAATATTGGTGCGGTGCTCGGCCTGCTGCCGATCGCCGGTGTCCCGCTCCCGCTGTTCTCCTACGGAGGATCGGCCCTGCTGCCGACCATGTTCGCCGTCGGGCTGCTGATCGCGTTCGCGCGAGAGGATCCTGCGGCGAAGGCGGCCCTGGCCATGCGGAGGCCCGGGGTGAGATGGAAGACGATGAGACGGCGCGTCAAGAAGCGTCCGTCCGGAGAGCGGTGAATTTCGGTGCATGTCGTACTCGCCGGTGGGGGGACCGCCGGCCACATCGAGCCCGCGCTTGCCCTCGCGGACGCCCTGCGCAGGCAGGACCCGACCGTGGGAATCACTGCCCTCGGCACGGAGCGCGGACTCGAGACCAGGCTCGTACCCGAGCGGGGGTACGAACTCGCCCTGATCCCGGCCGTGCCGCTGCCGCGCAAGCCCACCCCGGAACTGATCACCGTCCCGGGACGGTTGCGCGGCACCATCAAGGCCGCCGAGCAGGTCCTGGAACGCACCAAGGCGGACTGTGTGGTCGGCTTCGGTGGCTACGTAGCCCTGCCCGGCTATCTCGCCGCCAAGCGGGCAGGTGTGCCGATCGTCGTCCACGAGGCCAACGCCCGGCCGGGCCTGGCCAACAAGATCGGCTCGCGGTACGCCCACGGGGTCGCCGTCTCCACCCCTGACAGCAAGCTGCGTGGTGCCCGCTACATCGGCATCCCGCTCCGCCGGACCATCGCCACCCTGGACCGGGCCCGGGTCCGCCCCGAGGCGCGTGCCGCCTTCGGTCTCGATCCCAACCTGCCGACGCTGCTGGTCTCCGGAGGCTCGCAGGGCGCCCGCCACCTCAACGAAGTGGTCCAGCGGGTCGCCCCGCTGCTGCAGCGCTCCGGGATCCAGATCCTGCACGTGGTCGGCCCGAAGAACGAATTGCCGCGCGTCGACAACATGCCCGGGATGCCGCCCTACATCCCGGTACCGTACGTGGACCGGATGGATCTCGCGTACGCGGCGGCTGACATGATGCTCTGCCGCGCGGGTGCGATGACCGTCGCCGAACTCTCAGCCGTCGGGCTCCCCGCCGCCTACGTACCGCTGCCCATCGGCAACGGCGAACAGCGGCTCAACGCCCAGCCGGTGGTCAACGCCGGCGGCGGTCTGCTGGTGGACGACGCGGCGCTCACCCCCGAGTGGGTGCAGGGCAACGTCCTTCCGGTGCTTGCGGATCCGCACCGGCTGTACGAGATGTCCCGCGCCGCCGCCGAGTTCGGCCGCCGGGACGCCGACGACCTGCTCGTCGGCATGGTGTACGAGGCGATTGCCGCACGCCGCAACGCGTGAGGCGGACGGGTCCGGGAGCGGTGGCCCCCGGACCCGGCATAAGGAGCGAGCGTGGCCGGACCGACGACCGCCCGGCGCGGTGCAGCGCAGCAGGAGAACTCTCCGGCCCGCCCGCCGAGTCCGCGCACCGAAGGGCGCAGATTGCCCAGCCGCAGACAGCTGATCGTGACCGGTGTGCTCGTGCTGCTGATCGCCTCCGGCGCCGTCTGGGCGCTCTACGGCTCCTCCTGGCTCCGGGTCGAACAGGTCAGGACCACCGGTGTCGACGTACTGACACCGGCCGAGGTGGAAGCCGTGGCGGCGGTACCGATCGGGGCCCCGCTGATCTCCGTGGACACCGACGCCATCGCCGACCGGTTGCGCCAGAAGTTGCCTCGTATCGACTCGGTGGATGTCGTACGGTCATGGCCGCACGGAATCGGACTTAAGGTGATCGAGCGACAGCCGGTCCTGTTGGTGAAAAAGGGCACAAAGTTCATTGAAGTGGACGCGAAAGGCGTGCGCTTCGCAACGGTGGACAAATCGCCCGGGCGTGTGCCGCTGCTGGAATTGACGCCTGGTCAGTCCGCAAGTCTGCGCCGTTTCGGCAGCGCCCGGCTGGTGCAGGAAGCGGTCCGGGTCGCGGGTGAACTTCCGGCCGGCGTCGCCAAGGACACCAAGGTCGTACGGGTCACCTCGTACGACTCGATCTCCCTGGAACTCACCCGGGGGCGCACGGTGGTCTGGGGCAGCGGTGGAGAAGGTCCGGTGAAGGCAAGAGTCCTCACCGCTCTCATGAAAGCCGCTCCCAAAGCGGGACACTTCGACGTGAGTGCGCCCACCGCCCCTGCGGTGTCGGGCAGTTGACGCACATTTGGCCTGGCCAGCACCCTGGTTGGTCAGCGCTACGGGTGATCACATAGGGTGAAAAGAAAAACGGGAGGTTCGGCGTGTTCGTTGAACGTGCGCCACTTGTCGACTTAGTGTCCTGTTCGGAAGAGTCCATGAAGCAGACACACTGGTAACCCTAAACTTCAACGTTAGGGTTTGGGTCGGCGTTTCGGACCGTCCCAATCGGCATCCGTCGTCGCGGCGGTACTACCGCGAAGCGACGACACGTAACTCGAGGCGAGAGGCCTTCGACGTGGCAGCACCACAGAACTACCTCGCAGTCATCAAGGTCATCGGTGTCGGCGGCGGTGGTGTCAATGCCATCAACCGAATGATCGAGGTCGGCCTCAAGGGCGTCGAGTTCATCGCGATCAACACTGATGCGCAAGCCCTGTTGATGAGCGACGCCGACGTCAAGCTCGACGTCGGCCGCGAACTCACCCGCGGCCTCGGCGCCGGGGCCAACCCGGCCGTCGGTCGCAAGGCGGCAGAGGACCACCGTGAGGAGATCGAGGAGGTCCTCAAGGGGGCCGACATGGTCTTCGTCACCGCCGGAGAGGGTGGCGGCACCGGCACCGGCGGCGCACCCGTCGTGGCCAACATCGCGCGTTCGCTCGGCGCCCTGACGATCGGCGTGGTCACCCGCCCGTTCACCTTCGAGGGCCGTCGACGCGCGAACCAGGCGGAGGACGGCATCGCCGAGCTCCGCGAAGAGGTCGACACCCTCATCGTCATTCCCAATGACCGGCTGCTGTCCATCTCGGACCGCCAGGTCAGCGTGCTCGACGCGTTCAAGTCGGCCGACCAGGTGCTGCTCTCGGGTGTCCAGGGCATCACCGACCTCATCACGACCCCGGGTCTGATCAACCTCGACTTCGCCGACGTCAAGTCGGTCATGTCCGAGGCCGGATCGGCACTCATGGGCATCGGTTCCGCCCGCGGCGACGACCGCGCGGTGGCCGCCGCGGAGATGGCGATCTCCTCGCCGCTCCTGGAGGCGTCCATCGACGGTGCCCGCGGTGTCCTGCTCTCCATCTCCGGCGGCAGCGACCTCGGTCTCTTCGAGATCAACGAGGCGGCCCAGCTGGTGAGCGAGGCGGCGCACCCCGAGGCGAACATCATCTTCGGTGCGGTCATCGATGACGCTCTGGGCGACGAAGTACGCGTCACCGTGATCGCAGCGGGCTTCGACGGCGGACAGCCGCCGGCCCGTCGCGAGAACGTCCTGGGCGCGAACGCCACCAAGCGTGAGGAGCCGGCCCCTCCGGTCCGCAGCGCCGAGCCCGTGCGCCAGACCGGCGGACTGGGTTCCGTGCCCCCGCGCGAGGAGCCCCCGGTCCAGGCCGAGCCCGTTCCGGCGGCCGGCGAGAGTCATCTGCCGCCGGTCGCTCCGCCGCACATCCCGCCGGCCCGTCCCTACCAGGACTCCCAGGCCGAAGAGCTGGATGTTCCGGACTTCTTGAAGTGATAGGTCCGCACCACGCAGTGTCTTCAGTACCCTCGGGGGGTCGCGCGCACTTCGCCTTCACCGACAGGTGGGGCGGGGTGAGCGCCGCTCCGTACGAGGAGCTCAACCTCGGCGGCGCGGTCGGAGACGACCCCGCCGCCGTTCTGGCCAATCGGGAGCGCGCCGCGCGGGCCCTCGGTCTGGACCCGGCGCAGGTCGTCTGGATGAACCAGGTGCACGGGCGGGATGTCGCGGTCGTCGACGGCCCGTGGGGAGACGCTTCGGAAATCCCCGCGGTGGACGCGGTGGTGACCGCACGGCGCGGACTCCCACTCGCCGTGCTCACCGCCGACTGCACCCCCGTACTGCTCGCCGACCCGGTCGCCGGGATCGCGGCGGCAGCGCACGCGGGCCGTCCCGGTCTGGTCGCCGGAGTCGTCCCCGCCGTGGTCGAGGCCATGATCGGGCTCGGCGCCGAGCCCTCCCGGATCATCGCCCGCACCGGACCGGCGGTCTGCGGACGGTGCTACGAAGTCCCGTCCCGGATGCGTGCAGAGGTCGCCGAGAGTGTCCCGGCCTCATGGTCCGAGACCAGCTGGGGCACCCCGGCTGTGGATGTCACCGCCGGGGTCCACGCCCAGCTCGAAGCCCTCGGGGTCCAGGACCGGCACGCGTCTGCGGTCTGCACCCTCGAATCGGGCGACCACTTCTCGTACCGCCGCGACCGCACCACCGGGCGGCTCGCCGGATATGTCTGGTTGGACTGATAGGGCATGACGGACCGTAAGACTCAACTCGCCGAAAACCTGGCACGGGTGGAGGAACGCATTGCTTCCGCCTGTATCGCTGCCGGCCGCAAACGGGAAGAAGTGACCCTCATCGTGGTCACCAAGACCTACCCCGCGAGCGATGTGCGGATTCTGCATGAACTCGGTGTGCGTCATGTCGCAGAGAATCGTGACCAGGACGCGGCACCCAAGGCAGCCGAATGTGCGGATCTGTCGCTCACATGGCACTTTGTCGGTCAACTGCAGACGAATAAGGTTCGTTCTGTGGCGAGTTATGCCGATGTCGTGCAGTCGGTAGATCGGACCAAACTGGTCACGGCTCTCTCGGCGGCGGCCGTGCGCGAGGGGCGCGAACTCGGCTGCCTCATCCAGGTCGCACTCGACGCGGAGAGCGGCGAACGGGGCGACCGGGGCGGCGTCGCGCCGGACGGGATCGAGGATTTGGCCGCCGCGGTCGAATCCGCGCCCGGGCTGCGGCTCGGCGGTCTGATGACCGTCGCGCCGCTCGCCGGACCGTACGCGGGACGGCAACGCGCCGCCTTCGACCGGCTGATGGAATTCTCATCCCACCTGCGCGGGAACCATCCGGCTGCGAACATGGTCTCCGCAGGGATGAGCGCGGACCTCGAGGAAGCGGTTGCGGCCGGAGCGACACATGTGCGCGTCGGTACGGCGGTACTCGGAGTCCGACCGAGGCTCGGGTAACGTCGCCAAGCAAGTCGGACCACAGCAGAAAATATGGTCATTCCCGCCTTTGGCGGGCAGGCCTCAGTGGATCGCGGGGCACTTGGTGACAGATGCCGATCCACCACAGAGCGGAGGACTCAGAGCATGGCCGGCGCGATGCGCAAGATGGCGGTCTACCTCGGCCTCGTGGAGGACGATGGGTACGACGGTCCGGGGTTCGACCCCGACGACGAATTCGAACCCGAGCCGGAGCCCGAGCGCGACCGGCGGCGGCATCAGTCCGCGCATCAGGTGGAGCGGGACCGTGAAAGGGATGAACCGGTACGAGTGGTGCATCCTCCCGCACAGCGGGAGCCGGTTCAGATCCCGGCGGAGAGGGAGCGACCCGCCCGAATCGCCCCCGTGGCATCCATCACACCTGAACGCCCGAACATGGAGAAGAACGCACCGGTGATCATGCCCAAGGTTGTGTCCGAGCGGGAGCCCTATCGCATCACCACGCTGCACCCCAGGACCTACAACGAGGCCCGTACCATCGGGGAACACTTCCGTGAGGGCACTCCGGTGATCATGAATCTCACGGAGATGGACGATACGGACGCAAAGCGACTTGTCGACTTTGCCGCAGGACTCGTCTTCGGTCTCCATGGCAGCATTGAGCGCGTGACGCAGAAGGTGTTCCTGTTGTCGCCTGCTAACGTCGATGTCACGGCGGAGGACAAGGCCCGCATTGCTGAGGGCGGATTCTTCAACCAGAGCTGAGAACACGACACCGGGAACGACCCGGCCGTAAGGCCGGAGCTACGAGAGTCAGGGGAGAGGGAAGCGCGAAATGGGCGTCGCACTGCAGGTTGTCTATATCGCGTTGATGTGTTTCCTCATCGTGCTGATCTTCCGGCTGGTCATGGACTACGTCTTCCAGTTCGCACGTTCATGGCAGCCCGGCAAGCCGATGGTGGTCATACTTGAGGCCACCTACACTGTCACGGATCCACCGCTCAAGCTTCTGCGGCGGTTCATCCCGCCGCTGCGTCTCGGGGGCGTGGCACTCGACCTGTCCTTCTTCGTTCTGATGATCATCGTCTACATCCTGATCAACATCGTGATCAGGCTGTGAGCGATACGGTCTTGCCGACTGCCGACGACTACGTAGAGGTGAAGAAGAGATGCCGCTGACCCCCGAGGACGTGCGGAACAAGCAGTTCACGACCGTCCGTCTCCGAGAAGGCTATGACGAGGACGAGGTCGATGCCTTCCTCGACGAGGTCGAGTCCGAGCTGACCCGCCTGCTCCGTGAGAACGAGGACCTGCGCGCCAAGCTGGCCGCCGCCACGCGTGCCGCCGCGCAGAACCAGCAGCAGGGGATGCGCAAGCCGGAGCCGCAGGACCGTCCCGGGGCACCTGTGCCCGCCGCCATATCGGGTCCGCCGGTCCAGCAGCAGCCCCCGCAGATGGGTCCGCCCCAGCTGCCCGGTGGTGCTCCGCAGCTGCCCGCCGGTCCCAGCGGTCACGGTCCTGGTCCCCAGGGCCAGCACGGCCCCGGCCCGCAGGGCCCGCACGGCCCCGGTCCGATGCAGGGCGGTCCCATGGGTGGCCCGATGGGTGGCCCGATGGGCGGTCACGCCCCGCAGCAGCAGATGCAGCAGATGCAGCAGCCGCCGCAGATGCAGCAGCCCGGTCAGGGCCCCGGTGGCGACAGCGCCGCCCGTGTCCTCTCGCTCGCACAGCAGACCGCCGACCAGGCGATCGCGGAGGCCCGTTCCGAGGCCAACAAGATCGTCGGCGAGGCGCGCAGCCGTGCCGAGGGTCTGGAGCGGGACGCGCGTGCCAAGGCGGACGCGCTGGAGCGGGACGCGCAGGAGAAGCACCGCGTGGCGATGGGCTCGCTGGAGTCGGCCCGCGCGACGCTGGAGCGCAAGGTCGAGGACCTGCGTGGCTTCGAGCGCGAGTACCGGACCCGGCTGAAGTCCTACCTGGAGAGCCAGCTGCGTCAGCTGGAGACCCAGGCCGACGACTCGCTGGCCCCGCCGCGGACCCCGGCGACCGCTTCGCTGCCGCCGTCGCCCTCGCTGGCTCCGGCCGGTGCGAATGCCATGGGTCACACCATGGGCGGCAACCACGGCGGTCACGGCAACCAGCAGATGGGCAGCAACCCGTCCATGAGCGGTGGGCCCTCGTACGGTGGCCAGCAGCAGATGTCGCCGGCGATGACCCAGCCGATGGCGCCGGTGCGGCCGCAGGCGCCGCAGCCGATGCAGCAGGCTCCTTCGCCGATGCGCGGGTTCCTGATCGACGAGGACGACAACTGAGCCGGGTACGCGCGGTGAGCGCGTAGCCGTCGGCAGGCTGAGGGCCGGGCCCCGGGGTTTTCCCCGGGGCCCGGCCCTTTTGCTGTGGGCGGGGGTGCGGCGGGCCTGTTCCCCGACCCGCCCCTTCCCGAACTGGGGCTCCGCCCCAGATCCCGCGCCTCGAACGCCGGCGCGGCTGAACCTCACGTCGCGCCCGGCACAATCAAGCCCCTCCGGCGATTGGGGAGCGGGAGTTCGGGGGCGAAGCCCCGGTTACGGGAAGGGGCGGGTAGGGGAGAACGCCGGAGGCCCGCCCGGAGCACTTGTTCCGGGCGGGCCTCCGATGGGCTTGGGCTACTGCTCCGCCTTGCGGAGGCGGAACTTCAGTGACAGGCCCTCGTCCTCGAACGGGGTGCCGTATGCCGTGTCCGCCTCGCCCTGGGCGTAGTCCAGGGCCAGGACCTCGTCCGCGATCAGGGCCGCGTGCTCGGTCAGGGCTTCCACCGTGGCGGGGGAGGCGGAAGTCCAGCGGACGGCGATGCGGTCCGCGACGTCCAGGCCGCTGTTCTTGCGGGCCTCCTGGATGAGGCGGATCGCGTCACGGGCGAGGCCCGCACGTCGCAGTTCCGGGGTGATCTCCAGGTCCAGGGCGACTGTCGCGCCCGAGTCGGAGGCCACCGACCAGCCCTCGCGCGGCGTCTCGGTGATGATCACCTCGTCGGGGGAGAGGGTGACCGTCTCGCCGTCCACCTCGACCGACGCCGTGCCCTCGCGCAGGGCCAGCGAGAGGGCTGCCGCGTCGGCGTTCGCGACGGCCTTCGCGACCGCCTGGACGCCCTTGCCGAACCGCTTGCCGAGCGCACGGAAGTTCGCCTTCGCGGTGGTGTCGACCAGCGAACCGCCGCCCGCTGGACCAGCGGAGGAATCAGTGAGGGAGGCCAGCGAGGAGACGTTCAGTTCCTCCGTGATCTGGGCGTGCAGCTCGGGGGAGAGGGACTCGAAGCCAGCCGCCGCGACCAGGGCCCTGGACAGCGGCTGACGGGTCTTGACGCCCGACTCTGCGCGGGTGGCCCGGCCCAGCTCGACCAGGCGGCGAACCAGCGCCATCTGGGTGGAGAGCGTCGGGTCGATGACCGCGAGGTCCGCCTTCGGCCAGGCGGACAGGTGGACCGACTCGGGGGCGTCCGGGGCGACCGGAGCCACCAGGTCCTGCCAGACCCGCTCGGTGATGAACGGGGTGAGCGGGGCCATCAGCCGGGTCACTGTCTCGATGACCTCGTGCAGGGTGCGCAGGGCCGCCTTGTCGCCCTGCCAGAAGCGTCGGCGCGAGCGGCGTACGTACCAGTTGGACAGATCGTCGACGAACGCGGACAGGAGCTTGCCGGCGCGCTGGGTGTCGTAACCCTCCAGAGCCTGCGTGACCTGGTCCACCAGCGCGTTCAGCTCGCTCAGCAGCCAGCGGTCCAGGACCGTGCGGTCCGCGGGGGCCGGGTCGGCCGCGGACGGCGCCCAGTCCGACGTACGGGCGTACAGGGCCTGGAAGGCGACCGTGTTCCAGTACGTCAGGAGGGTCTTGCGGACGACCTCCTGGATCGTGTTGTGGCCGACGCGGCGCGCCGCCCACGGGGAGCCGCCCGCCGCCATGAACCAGCGCACCGCGTCAGCGCCGTGCTGATCCATGAGGGGGATCGGCTGAAGGATGTTCCCGAGGTGCTTGGACATCTTGCGCCCGTCCTCGGCGAGGATGTGGCCCAGGCAGACCACGTTCTCGTAGGAGGACTTGTCGAACACCAGCGTGCCGACCGCCATCAGCGTGTAGAACCAGCCGCGGGTCTGGTCGATGGCCTCCGAGATGAACTGCGCCGGGTAGCGGCTCTCGAAGATCTCCTTGTTCTTGTACGGGTAGCCCCACTGCGCGAACGGCATCGAGCCCGAGTCGTACCAGGCGTCGATGACCTCCGGGACGCGGTACGCCTCCAGCTGGCAGTTCTCGTGCGAGCAGGTGAACGTGATCTCGTCGATGAACGGGCGGTGCGGGTCAAGACCGGAGAGGTCGGTGCCGGTGAGCTCGCTGAGCTCGGCGCGCGAGCCGACGCACGTGAGGTGGCTGTCCTCGCAGCGCCAGATCGGCAGCGGGGTGCCCCAGTAGCGGTTACGGGACAGCGCCCAGTCGACGTTGTTGTTCAGCCAGTCACCGAAACGGCCGTTCTTGACCGAGTCGGGGAACCAGTTGGTCTTCTCGTTCTCCTCGAGCAGCCGGTCCTTGACGGCGGTCGTACGGATGTACCAGGACGGCTGCGCGTAGTAGAGCAGCGCGGTGTGGCAGCGCCAGCAGTGCGGGTAGCTGTGCTCGTAAGGGACGTGCCGGAAGAGCTTGCCGCGGGCGGCCAGGTCCTCGGTGAGCGCCTCGTCGGCCTTCTTGAAGAAGACGCCGCCGACCAACGGCAGGTTCTCCTCGAAGGTGCCGTCGGGGCGGACCGGGTTCACGACCGGGAGGCCGTAGGCGCGGCAGACGACGAGGTCGTCGGCGCCGAAGGCCGGGGACTGGTGGACCAGACCCGTACCGTCCTCGGTCGTCACATACTCGGCGTTGACCACGTAATGGGCCTCCGCCGGGAAGTCGACGAGGGTGAACGGGCGCTCGTACGTCCAGCGCTCCATCTCGCGGCCGGTGAAGGCCTGGCCGGTGGTCTCCCAGCCCTCGCCCAGCGCCTTCTCGACGAGCGGCTGCGCGACGACGAGCTTCTCCTCGCCGTTGGTCGCGACGACGTAGGTGACGTCGGGGTGCGCGGCGACGGCGGTGTTGGAGACCAGGGTCCAGGGGGTGGTCGTCCAGACGAGGAGCGAGGCATCGCCGGCCAGCGGGCCGGAGGTGAGCGGGAAGCGTACGAAGACCGACGGGTCGACCACGGTCTCGTAACCCTGCGCCAGCTCGTGGTCCGAGAGGCCGGTGCCGCAGCGGGGGCACCAGGGGGCGACGCGGTGGTCCTGGACCAGCAGGCCCTTGTTGAAGATCTCCTTCAGTGACCACCACACCGACTCGACGTACTCGGGGTCCATCGTGCGGTAGGCGTCGTCGAGGTCGACCCAGTAGCCCATCCGGGTCGTGAGCTCGGTGAACGCGTCGGTGTGGCGGGTCACGGACTCGCGGCACCTGGCGTTGAACTCGGCGATGCCGTACGCCTCGATGTCCTTCTTGCCGTTGAAGCCCAGCTCCTTCTCGACCGCGAGCTCGACCGGCAGTCCGTGGCAGTCCCAGCCGGCCTTGCGGCCGACGTGGTAGCCCTGCATGGTGCGGAAGCGGGGGAAGACGTCCTTGAAGACGCGGGCCTCGATGTGGTGGGCGCCGGGCATACCGTTGGCGGTGGGCGGGCCCTCGTAGAAGACCCACTCGGGGCGGTCCTCGGACTGTTCGAGGCTCTTGGCGAAGACCTTGCTCTCGCGCCAGAAATCGAGCACGGCGTGCTCCAGCGCGGGCAGGTCGACCTGGGCGGGTACCTGGCGGTACTGCGGCGATGTCATGGGCGGACTTCCTCCGGCGGACGTTTTCCACTTCCGTCGGAGGGACGAGAGCCTCATCGACTCCCGCGGTACCACCCTCCTTGGCCCCGGGTGTGCACCCGTGGCCCCCTCATTGGGGTCGCGATGCCGGTTCTACTCGCCTTGCGGCTTTCTTCCGACGGCTCCGGGTGATCTTCACGACGCGCTCGCCCCCGGGCTCGCACCGTCCCCGGGTCGCTCCTGGCTGCGTACGACGCTACTCGTCCCATCCACGCCTCTCGCTGAGGCCAGTGTACGGGCCCGTACGGGCGACGGCCGACCGGTTTAACCCGTGGGGCGGGGCGTGACCCGAATGGGCAGACGCGGACGTACGGAGTCCGGGCGGGGGCCGGGAGGCGGATTACCCGGCGGGGAGCTGGGCACAACGGATTCAGGCGCGTCGGTATCCGGACACGGGGAGGGGCGATTCGGCGGCGTGCCCCGTTGCCGCGGGGCTGGGGTCGATTTATCGTCCCAGCACGATTCGCGCGCAAGATCACAATATGTGAAGGGGCCGCGGCCATGGTGGCGAAGAAGACCGCCGCAAAGAAGAAGACCGCCGCAAAGAAGTCGGCGTCAGCGAGATCCACGGGTGCGGCGGCCGGGAGGACGAGCGGAGAGGCGGGTGCGCAGGGCGGTTCGCAGGCGGGTGTGGAGACGGCGGATGCGGAGCCCGTCCCCGAGGCCGGCCCGACGGCGGCGGCCGTGAAGAAGGCGGCTGCGAAGAAGACCGCGGCGAAGAAGACCGCAGCCCGGAAGCGGGCGGCGCCCGTCGAGCACGCGGCGCAGGCCAAGAAGGCAACTGCGAAGAAGAGCGCGGCCAAGAAGGCTTCGAAGAAGGCCGCTGCGGCGGCCACGGTGGCGGCCGAGGCCGCCGAGCAGACGGGAGCCCAGACGGTGGTAGCCAAGAAGAGCGCGGCCCGGACCCGCACGGCCGGCAAGGGTGCGGCG
Source organism: Streptomyces sp. NPDC037301 (assembly GCF_055602785.1). Lineage (NCBI taxonomy): Bacteria > Bacillati > Actinomycetota > Actinomycetes > Kitasatosporales > Streptomycetaceae > Streptomyces > Streptomyces sp. NPDC037301. The sequence goes on along the minus strand of NZ_JBVJWD010000016.1, from coordinate 78,500 downwards.
CCCGTGCCCCCGGCCCGTGGAGTCGCCACGACAGCCCCCGGCGAGCTGGCGGTCCGGCCGGGTGAGGACCCCTGGACGCCGGAAGAGGTCGAAGAGGCGCGGGCCGTGCTGAGCAGCGAGATCATGCGGCTGCGCAGTGAGCTGGAGGCCGCGAGTGCCGCACTCGCCGGGCTGATGCGCGACTCCGGCGACGGGGCGGGTGACGACGAGGCGGACACCGGCACCAAGAACATCACTCGCGAGCACGAGATGTCGCTCGCCGCCAACGCCCAGGAGATGCTGGACCAGACCGAGCGGGCCCTGGCCAGGCTCGACGCCGGGACGTACGGACTGTGCGAGGTCTGCGGCAATCCGATCGGCAAGGCGCGGATGCAGGCGTTCCCACGCGCCACGCTCTGCGTCGAGGACAAACAGAAGCAGGAGCGCCGCGGTTGATCCGTGGTTGTGTGTCGTACCCTCGTCCTCAGTCAGGAACCTAGGTTGAGGGACTCACGTGGCAGAGGCGGAGCGCATCATCGGTACGCCGGACATCCCCGATGCTGAGGGGACCGAAGGGGACGAGACCGAGAGCCGGGTCGAGGAGACGGCCCCGAGCAGGGGCAAGCGGATGATCATGGTGCTCTTCGCCGTGGCCGTCTTCGCCTATCTGCTCGACCTGATCAGCAAGATGATCGTGGTCGCGAAGCTGGAACACCACCCGCCGGTCGAGATCCTCGGCGACTGGCTGAAGCTCGACACGATCCGTAACGCGGGCGCCGCGTTCGGCTTCGGCGAGGCCTACACGATCATCTTCACCTTCATCGCGGCGACCGTCATCGTCGTGATCGCCCGCCTCGCCCGCAAGCTCTACAGCCTGCCGTGGGCCATCGCGCTCGGCCTGCTGCTCGGCGGTGCGCTCGGCAACCTCACCGACCGCATCTTCCGCGCTCCCGGCACCTTCCAGGGCGCGGTGGTGGACTTCATCGCCCCTGCCCACTTCGCCGTCTTCAACCTCGCCGACTCCGCGATCGTCTGCGGCGGCATCCTGATCGTGATCCTTTCCTTCAAGGGCCTGGACCCCGACGGGACCGTGCACAAGGACTAGCGGGCGCAAGGCATACTCGACAGGTGAGTACGTATCCCGAGGTCCGCACCCTGCCCGTACCCGACGGTCTGGAGGGCGAGCGTGTCGACGCCGCCATTTCCCGGATGTTCGGTTTCTCCCGTACCAGGGCCGCCGACCTGGCCGCTGCCGGGAAGGTGCAGGTGGACGGCGCGGTGGTCGGGAAGTCCGAGCGGGTACGGGGCGGCGCCTGGCTGGAAGTGGAGATGCCGCAGGCACCCGCTCCGGTGCAGATCGTCGCCGAGCCCGTCGAGGGCATGGAGATCGTGCACGACGACGACGACATCGTCGTGATCGTGAAGCCGGTCGGGGTCGCCGCCCACCCGAGCCCCGGCTGGACCGGCACGACCGTCATCGGCGGTCTCGCCGCGGCCGGGTACCGGATCTCGACGTCCGGCGCCGCCGAGCGCCAGGGCATCGTCCACCGTCTCGACGTCGGCACCTCCGGCCTGATGGTCGTCGCCAAGTCCGAGCGGGCCTACACCCTGCTGAAGGCCCAGTTCCGCGACCGGGTCGTCGAGAAGAAGTACCACGCGCTGGTGCAGGGACACCCGGACCCGATGAGCGGCACCATCGACGCCCCCATCGGGCGCCATCCCAACCTCGACTACAAGTGGGCCGTCACGGCCGAGGGCAAGCCCTCCGTGACGCACTACGACCTCATCGAGGCCTACCGCGCCGCCAGCCTCCTGGACATCAAGCTGGAGACGGGCCGTACGCACCAGATCCGGGTGCACATGTCGGCCCACCGCCACCCCTGCGTCGGTGACCTCACCTACGGCGCCGACCCGACGATGGCCAAGCGCCTCGGCCTGACGAGGCAGTGGTTGCACGCCGTCCGGCTCGGCTTCGAGCACCCGTCCGACGGCAGCTGGGTGGAGTTCTCCAGCAGCTACCCGGACGACCTCCAGCACGCCCTGGACAAGATCGCGGCGGAGAGCGAATGACCGGCACGTCCGCCCCGTACACCACCCGTACCATCGTCGACGAGCAGGACCGCGCCGCCTGTTTCCAGGTCCGCAAGGACGTCTTCGTCGGCGAGCAGAACGTGCCCGAGGAGATCGAGTACGACGCCTACGACGCTGACGCGGTGCATGTGATCGCCGTCGCGGCGGACGGCTCCGCGCTCGGTACCGGGCGGTTGCTGCACGGTCCGGCGGCCCTCGCCAAGACCGGCGGCGACCTCACCGTGGGCTCGCTCGGCCGGCTGGCGGTGACCAGGGAGGCGCGCGGTCTCGGCGTCGGCGTGGCGCTGGTACGGGCCATTGAGGACGCGGCCCGTGAGCTCGGTCTGGCCGCCGTCGATCTGCACGCCCAGACCCATGCGCTCGGCTTCTACGAGCGGCTCGGGTATGTGGTGTACGGCCCCGAATTCCCGGACGCCGGGATCGCCCACCGGGCGATGCGCCGCGCTCTGTAGCAAGCGAACGAGTGCCGGGTGCCGCCCCGGCCGTACGGAGCGAGCGGCACCCCCCCCCGCATACGTCAGGGTCAGCCCGGCAGGCCCCATCGCGTCCACGCCCCGTTCGACGGCACATCGCGCGGTCCCGTACCGGGGTGGCGTGCGCCGTGCGGAGTGACCACCGCCGTGCCACCGCGTGGCAGGGCGACCGTGATCCGGCCCGGCCCGGTCTCCCGCCAGTGCAGCGGGCGCCCGTGCGCGTCCCGTACGTCGATCCGGCCCGCGACGGAGTGCTCCAGGGTCAGTGGGGCGCCCGCCTCGCTGTGCACCCGTACCCAGCGCGTGGCACCGCCGGAGCGGTCCGCGTCCACCAGGAAGGCGCCCTGGGTGCGCAGTGACGCGATCGACGCGTCCGCCCAGCGGTCCGAGACGGACGGGAAGACCTTCACCACCCCCTCGTGGCCCTGCACCACCATGTCGAGCATCGACTGGGCGGCGGACAGCGGGCTCTCCAGGGCGAGGTTCTTGCCCTCCCGGTACATCGTGTTGACGGTCATCTGGCAGTCCGCGACCACTTTCAGATCGGTGAAGAAGGTCAGGAAGTCGAGGGCCTTCTCCGGCTCGTCCATCACCGAGTACATGGACGAGGCGGTGGCGTAGCTGTAGCCGTGCCACAGCTGCTGCATGGAGACCCAGTGGTCCATGGAGCGCCGCATCACATCGCGGTCCCCGGCCCGGTCCCAGTTCCGTTCGCGCAGCGGGTAGAGCCAGAGCAGATGCGAGTGGTGCCGGTGCGAGTCGGCGAGCGGGACGTCCTTGCCGATCATGACGCCGGCCGCCGGGTCCTCGGCGTACGGGGTGAGCCTTCGGTCGATGTCCTGCCAGCGCTTCAGCCGCGGATCGTTGTTGCGCAGCAGCTTCGCCGACGCGATCAGGGTGCGCACACCCCAGCGGACGAGCGAGAGGTCGTAGGTGCAGTCCTCGGCGTTGGCGTACTCGGGGGAGCGGGTCTCCAGCAGATGCAGCCTGCCGTCCGGGCCCTCGTGCAGGAAGTGCGCGTAGAAGTTGATGGCCTTCGCGAGGATCGGATACACCACATCGCGCAGGACGGACAGATCCATCGAGTGCCGGTAGGACTGCCAGACGTTGTGCAGGGCCCAGGTGAGATTGCCGAAGTTGTCGGAGACATGGTCCGAGCCCGGGGCGCCGACGTCGTACGTATCGCCTGCGCGCAGCTGCCAGTCGGAGGGGTGGCCCAGCGCGTAGCTCTCGCCGTCGCGGTAGTCGACGGGGACGGAGGTCGGGAGGTTGTGCTCGAAGCGGCGGAAGGCGCCCGTCACCGAGTCGAGTTCGGGGTGGTTGGAGCCGTGGATGGGTGCCATGCCGATCTGGACGTTGAGGTTCCACCAGACCGCGGTCCAGTTGTTGCCGACCTCGGGGAACCACGGGCCCCATTCGGAGATCGTCGGACCCTCGGCCCTGGTCGACGCGGCGAGCTTGTAGAGCTGGGTGAGATAGAAGCTCTGCAGCCGCTTGTCCGGTACGGAGAGGAAGCTGCGCCGGTAGTACGCGTGCCACCAGGTGCGGTGACGGTCCACCAACCGGTCGGGGTCGGCGGCGAGGGTGCGGTCCACTGCCCTCAGCGCGGCGGTCGTGGCCTGCGACACCTGGCCGGGGAATCGGTACACGAGGTGTGCGGCGAGCAGCCGGCCGGTGCCCTCGCGCTGCTCGCGCCAGGCGGTGGTCCAGCCGCCGCCCGCGAGCAGCGGCTGTTCGACGAAGCCGTCGCCGACCCGCGGGTCCGGGTTGGCCGTGTAGTCCTCGGGCTTGCCGCTGCTGCGGGTGGTGGCGGCGGGCAGCCACTGGAAGGACCAGGCGGCGGACTCCTCGCCGGGGGTGGGGCTGGTGGAGATCAGCAGGGCGCTGGTGTCGTTCTGTACGAGGGCGGAGAACCCCAGGGAGCCGCGCGTGGTGGTGACGGTGCCGCGCAGCTCGGCGTCGTACAGATCCAGGGTCCAGTCGACGGCGGTGATCTCCCCGGCGAGGGTCAGGGTGAAGTACCCGATGGGAAGGCGGGAGAAGCCGATGCCGCCGCGCCACTGGCCGCGCTGATCCTGCACCTGGCTGTGACTGAGCATCAGCTTCAGGGTGTTGGCGGCCTTTCCCGCGTACAGCTGGGCGCCGAGGTAGCCGTTGGCGAGGAAGGGGGCCTGCTGCCAGCCGGTGGGGAGCGTGCGCCAGGTCATGGCGGCGTCGCGGACGGTCTTCTCGTATATGTCGGCGTCCGGGTGGCCCGTCGGTGCGGGGGCGGCTGCGGCCCATGCGGTGCGGGAGCCGGCGAGCCAGAGCGCGGATGTGCCGGCAGCGGCGGCGCCGACGAAATGCCTTCGGGAGAACGCGGGCACGTGATTTCTCCTGCCAGTCATGTATGTGGTGAGGGTTCCTGTCCCTGAATGACGCACGCCGCATACTGCCCGCCCCGGGTAGGTAGCGGAAGGGGGTTGACGACATAGACATCGGAGGAATGGTCGCTCAGAGCGGCGATATGGAGGGGGTGTTGTCTGGATTGCGGGCCTTGCGTGGCAGGCTTGAAGTCCAGATCGACCGACCGATGAGGCCGGCTCGCCGCGTTCCGGAAGGCACCTCGTGGACCAAATGGCACTGCTCCTCCTGCTGTTGCTCGGAGCTGTGGTCACGGTGCCACTCGGGGAGCGTCTCGGGCTGCCCGCGCCGGTGCTGATGACGCTCGCCGGAGTCGGCATGGCGTTCCTCAGCTTCGTGCCGAATGTGAACATTCCGCCCGAGATTATTCTTCCCGCGTTGCTGCCGCCGCTGCTCTACGCCTCCGTGCAGCGCACCTCCTGGCGGCAGTTCGCCGCCAATAAACGACCGATCTTTCTGCTGGCCGTGGCGCTGGTCTTCATCACGACGGCCGCCGTCGCCGCGGTCGCCAACGCGATCGTCCCCGGACTGCCCATCGCCGCCGCCGTGGCGCTCGGCGCGCTCGTCGCCCCGCCCGACCCGGTCGCGGCGACGGCTGTCGCGGGCTCGGTCGGGCTGCCGCGCAGACTCGTCTCCATCCTGGAGGGCGAGGGGTTGTTCAACGATGTGACCGCGATCGTGCTGTACCACGTGGCGATCGCCGCCGCGGTGAGCGGCACGTTCTCGCTGCCGGAGGCGTTCGGGCTGCTGATCCTCTCCGCGGTCGTCGCCGTGGCGGTGGGTGTCGCGCTCGGCTGGATCACCATCAAACTCATGGGCCTGCTCGGCGATGCCACGCTCCAGGTCGGCCTCACCCTGCTGGTGCCGTTCGTGAGCTATGTCCTCGCGGAGGAGCTGATGGGGTCGGGTGTCCTCGCCGTCCTCACCACCGCGCTTTTCCTCGCCGAGCACACCGCCGACGCCGACGACGTCCTCGGGCGGCTCACCGGCCGTACGTTCTGGGAGATCGTCGACACCCTCGTCACCGGGGTCGCCTTCGGGCTGATCGGCCTCGAACTGCACAACGTCTTCGGGACGGCCGACGGGCGCGAGCTCCAGATGTTCGGCTGGGGCCTGGCCGTCGTCGCGGTCGTCGTCGGCGTACGGCTGCTGTATCTGCTGCCCGCGACCTGGCTCGCCAAGCGGCTGCACACCCGGCGCGACGTCAGCGAGGAGATCCCCACCAGCTGGCGGGAGACCGTCGTCATGTGGTGGTCCGGGATGCGGGGAGTGGCCTCGGTCGCGCTGGCGCTCGCGATTCCGCTGAAGACGGACGACGGGAAGCCGTTCCCGGGCCGTGACGAGATCGTCTTCATCGCCTTCGCCGTGATCATGGCCACGCTTGTCGTCCAGGGACTCACCCTGCCGTGGCTGGTCCGCAAGCTACGGGTCCGGGCGGACACGGACGCCGAGGAGGCGCTGGAGAAGGACCTCGCGATCCGCGCCGCGAAGGCCGCGAAGCAGCGGCTCAAGGAGATCCGGGAGGTCGAGGAGTTCCCGGACGAGGTCGCGGAGCGGCTGCAGCGGCTGGCGTACGACGTGGGGGCGCGGATCAGCCCCGACATGGTCGACGACGAGCGCCGCGAGGCGTACGCGAAGCGCGCCGAACGCTTCAAGGCGGTCAACCGCGTCCAGCGAGAAATGATGTCGGCCGCCCGCCACGCGGTGCTCTCGGCCCGCAATGAGGCGGGCACGGACCCGGAGGTCGTCGACCGGGTGCTGCGGCAGCTGGACGTACGCAGCCTGCGGTGACGCGGCGCCCGCGCCCGGTCAGCCGCGTCCCGTACGGGGGGACTTGTCCCAGCCCGTCGGCTTCTCGTCCGTAGGGTGGGGCGAGTTGGGCCACTCGTCGCCCGGCGGAAGCGTCGCGGGCGCCGTCGCGATCCTCGGCAGTGCGTACGGATGGTGGTCGCGCAGCCAGCCGATGAGCTGCTCCCGCACGGCACAGCGCACCGTCCAGATGTCGTCCGCGTCCTTGGCCGTGACCACCGCGCGGACCTGGATCGTCGACGGTGTGGTGTCCGTGACCGCCAGGGACCAGTTACGGCCGTCCCAGGCGGCGCACTCGCCCAGGATGTCCCGCAACTGGTCGCGCATCGCCGCGACCGGGGCCGAGTGGTCGAGATGGAAGAAGACCGAGCCGGTCATCTGGGCGCCGCCGCGCGACCAGTTCTCGAACGGTTTGCTGGTGAAGTACGAGACCGGCATCGTGATCCGCCGCTCGTCCCAGGTCCGTACCGCGAGGAAGGTCAGCGTGATCTCCTCGATCGTGCCCCACTCGCCGTCCACCACCACCGTGTCGCCGATCCGCACCAGGTCGCCGAAGGCGATCTGCAGCCCCGCGAAGAGATTGCCGAGCGTCGACTGGGCCGCGATGCCCGCGACGATGCCGAGGACACCGGCCGAGGCCAGCATCGAGGTGCCGAACGTCCGCATCGCCGGGAACGTCAGCAGCATCGCGCCGACGGCGACGGTCGCCACGATCGCGGTGACCACCCGCTGGATCAGCGTCACCTGTGTACGGACCCGCCGCACCCGCGCCGGATCGCGGGTGCTCGCCGCGTACCGGGCGTAGACGGAGTCGACGACGGCCGCCGCGATCCGCACCACCAGCCAGGCCGACGTCCCGATCAGCACCAGAGTCAGGACCTGGCCGATCCCGGCCCCGTGGACCTTGACGAGCTCGAGCCGGGTGTGGGTGTACGTGCCCCGCAGCAGCGCAGTGCACAGGGTCAGCTGCAGCGGGATCCGGCAGCGCCGCAGCAGACCCCACAGCGGTGTCTCGTGGTGCCGGCGGTCGGCCCGTCTGAGCAGCAGATCGACCAGCCAGCCGACCAGCAGCGTGATCACGACCGAGCCGCCGACGACGATCAGCGGACGCAGCACGATCTCCATCCTGTCGTTCTCCATGCTCCCGACCGTAGCTGGCACCATTGGCCTCATGAACATCATGCTTTTCCACTCGACGTACGGTCTGCGCCCCGCGGTGCACGCGGCCGCCGACCGGCTGCGCGCCGCCGGGCACGAGGTGCAGGTGCCCGATCTCTTCGAGGGGCACACCTTCGAAACCGTCGAGGAAGGCATGGCCTTCAAGGAAGAGGTGGGCAAGGACGAGCTTCTCAGGAGGGCAGTACTGGCCGCCGCGCCCTACTCCGACCGAGGCCTGGTGTACGCGGGATTCTCCTTCGGGGCGTCCACCGCGCAGACCCTGGCGCTCGGAGATGAGAAGGCGCGCGGTCTGCTGCTGTTCCACGGCACCTCGGACATCGCCGAGAACGCCTCGGTGGACGAGCTGCCCGTACAGCTGCATGTCGCGGACCCGGACCCGTTCGAGACGCACGACTGGCTGAACTCCTGGTATCTGCAGATGCAGCGGACCGGTGCCGATGTCGAGGTCTACCGCTATCCGGGCGCGGGTCATCTCTTCACGGACCCCGAACTGCCGGACCACGACGCGGCCTCGGCCGAGCTGGCCTGGAAGGTCGCGCTCGGCTTCCTCGCCACGCTGTGACCGTCCGAAGGGCCCCGCGCGGGGCCCTTCGGACGGACTGGGCGGATCAACCCCGGTAGGCGATCCAGCTGTCGCTCATCCGCTGCACCTGGCCCGCGGTGAACTGGGTCATGCACGAGTCGTAGGTGTAGTCCATGAAGTTGTGGATCGGGTCGACACCCGTCTTGTTGGTGCAGGTGTCGCGCCCGGTCGGGCACTCGAACGCGGCGCTCTTCTCGGCGGGCGTGTCGGAGACGTAGTCGCCGTTGCCGTTACAGCCGCCCTGGAAGGTGTGGTAAAGCCCCATCCAGTGGCCGACCTCATGGGTGGCGGTGTCGCCCTCGTCGTAGTTGGCGGCGGAGCCGCCGGGCAGTGAGGCGTCGAGGATGACGACGCCGTCCATGCTCGGGCTGGAGGTGTACGAGCTGGGGAAGGTGGCCCAGCCGAGCAGGCCGCCGCCGAGGTTGGCGGTGTAGATGTTGAGCGCGTTCTTGCCGCCCTTGCGCAGCGTCGACTTCATCGAGTTCTCTGCGGCGGAGCCCGACGAGAGGTTGTACCAGGAGGCGTTGTCCGTGTAGTCGGTGCCGGCCAGCGAGAACTGGAAGCCGGTGGCGGTGTTGCCGGTGCCCTGGCCGCTGTAGGCCGCGTTCAGCACGTTCATCTGGTTGCTGATGTCGCCCGCGGTGAGCTTGCCGGTGGTGCCGGAGTGGATGACGTGGAAGTAGACCGGGATGGTCGCTCCGGCAGCGAGCGTGGAGCCGCTGACCCGGCGGTCCGCGAGTCTCTCCTTGAGCTGTGTGTCCATGGCCTTGGCCTGGGACGTGGTGAGTTCATTGGGGTCAGCGGCGTGGTTGGTGCCCGAGGGGCGGGCCTCGCGCGCGGTGGCGCCGGCGCTCGCCTCGCTCGCGCACTTCTCGGCGGATGCGGCGGATGCGGAGGAGGTGGACGCCTTTGCGGCAGCGGAGCCGGTGGAAGCTGAGAGCGGTGCCAGGGCCAGGGCTCCGGCCAGGACGGCGGTGCCGATCGCACGGTTACGTATACGCGGCGATATACGGGCAAGAGCGCGCACAGGGACTCCTCGCGGATGTATGGGGGAGGAATTTCCTCACCCGCCGCCGGGAGATTACGTGCGCATGTCAGATCTTGAGGAGAATCGATCAAGCCCAATCAATCGTGGGGCAAACCGGGGAAACGGGAAGAAATAATTCTGTGCGTTCCAGAGTTTGAGACGCGGACGTAACGTCCCGCGTTACCCCGGCGGGTGGTGTGTCCCCATTGGCGCCGGGAGACACGCCACCCGCCGTAGTGATGTAATACGCCGTCAACATGGACCGCAGTGGCTGAAAATAGACCCTCAGTGCACCGGGCGGTCCACCCGCTCGACCTTCTGCGCCCCACTGAGCGTCCGGTACGAACGCGTCCAGGCGGAGGTCGCGTCCCGCTTCGTCTTGTCGGAGACCGCGTAGTAGTCCATCTGTGAGCGCTCGGCGGTCACATCGAGGACGCCGTAGCCGTGCGAGTCCATATCCACCCACTTCACATGGCGGTTGGCGGCCTTCACCGCCGCGCTCGCGACCACCGAGACGGTCTGCGGCGCCACATGCAGGAGGTCGTCGAGATTGTCCGAGGTCACCGACGTCACCACGAACTCGGTGGCGGCCGACGCCGAGAGCGGATACGTCGCCGCCTTCACCGGTACGTCATTGGCCCATGCCATGTGGATGTCGCCGGTCAGGAAGACGGTGTTGGTGATCGACCGGTCCCGCAGATGCGCGATCAGCTCCTTGCGGTCGTCCGTGTAGCCGTCCCACTGGTCGACATTGACGGCAAGACCCTCCGTGGGCAGTCCCAGCAACTCGGCCAGCGGCTCCAGCAGATGCGCGGGTACGGAACCGAACGCGACCGGCGAGATCATCACCGACGTACCGACCAGCTTCCAGGTGGCATCCGAGCCGGCCAGGCCCGACTTCAGCCAGTCCAGCTGCGCCCGGCCGGTGATCGTGCGGTCCGGGTCGTCGACCGAACCATTGCCGATCGTCGACTGCTGGGAGCGGAAGGTGCGCAGATCGAGGAGGTGGAGATCGGCCAGGTTGCCGAAGCGCAGCCGCCGGTAGACGGTGCCCTCGGTGGAGGCGCGGACCGGCATCCACTCGAAGTACGCCTGCTTGGCGCCTGCGGCCCGGTCGGCCCAGGAGCCCTCCGTGCCCGGTGTGTGGTTCTCGGCCCCGCCGGACCAGGCGTCGTTGGCGAACTCGTGGTCGTCCCAGATCGCGATCACCGGGTGGGTGGCGTGCAGGGCCTGGAGGTCGGTGTCCGTCTTGTAGTTGCCGTGCCGGGTGCGGTAGTCGGCGAGAGCCAGGATCTCGTGCTTCGGCTCGTGCGGCCGTACGACGTACTTGGCGTCCGGGTAACTGCCCGACGCGTACTCGTAGATGTAGTCGCCGAGATGCAGCACCGCGTCGAGATCGGCGCGGGCGGCGAGATGCCGGTACGGGGAGAAGAATCCGGACTCCCAGTTGGCGCACGACACCACCCCGAAGCGCACACCGGGCGTGGCGGCTCCGGCCGCCGGTGCGGTACGGGTGCGGCCCGTCGGCGAGAAGGGGCCCGTACCGTCGCCCGCCGAGAAGCGGAACCAGTAGGCGGTGGCCGGGCTCAGCCCCCGCACATCGGCCTTGACGGTGTGGTCGGACGCGGCCTTCGCGACGGTCGTGCCCCGGGCGACGACCCGGGCGAACTCCTTGTCCTCGGCGACCTCCCAGCGCACCGCCGTATCGGCGCCACGGCCTGAGCCGGGCACGGCGTCGGGGGCCGGGGTGACGCGGGTCCACAGGAGTATGCCGTCGGGGAGGGGGTCGCCGGAGGCGACGCCGTGCAGGAACGCGGGCCCGTCCGCGGCACGCGCGGTGGTGGCGGCGCCCAGCACGGGGGCGGCGACGGCGGTGGCGGCAGCGGCCTTGACGACCGTGCGGCGGCTGGGGGCGGATATCGGCGAAGAAGGGTGTCGACTGGTCACGGAGGAGAACCCTACTGACCGGTAAAGCGAACGGGCAGGCGAATGAAGGAAGTTCGCCTGCCCGTCGGAGAGCCGCTGCCGGGGGTCAGCCGTTCGGCTAGTCCTTCAACGCCTTGGTGATCGCGGTGTTGAAGTCGGTAGCCGTCATAGGCGCGTTCTTGCCGTCCGCGCCGGTGAGCGTCTTGCCGTCCATCTTCAGCGTCGGAGTGCCCCGCACGCCGCTCTTGTCGAACGCCGCGGACATCTTCATCGCCCAGCCGTCGTACGTACCGTCCTCGACGTCCTTCTGGAACGCCTTGTTGCCCTTCAGGGCGTCGACCGTGTCGGCGATCTTGATCAGGTACGCGTCGTCCTTGAACTTGTCGTCGGTCTCCTCCGGGTGGTACTTCGCGGAGTAGAGCGCGGACTTGTAGTCGAGGAAGGCTTCCGGGCTGACATTGAGCGCGGCACCCACCGCGCTCAGCGCGTTCTTCGAGCCTTCTCCGCCGGTCATGCCGTCGATGAACGTGGCACCGACGTACTTGATCTTGTACTTTCCGGCGTCGACGTCCTTGTGCACCGTCTCGCCGATGGACTGCTCAAGCGTTCCGCAGATCGGGCAGCGCAAGTCCTCGTACAGCTCCAGGGTCTTCTTGGCGGTCGGCTTGCCGATGACGACGGTCGTGCCGTCCTTGCCCGAGGTGTTTTTGGGCGCCGTGACGTTCTTCGCGTCCTTGGCCGCCTCCCACTGGGACGGCTTGTTCATCTGCATGACACCCCAGCCGACGGCGCCCGCGATCGCCAGCACGCCGACGACCGAGACGCCGACGAGGATCTGCCTGCGGGTCTTGTCCTTCTTGGCCTGGCGCTCGCGCTCGGCGCGCAGACGCTCACGGGCCGCCGCCTTGTTGGCCTGGCTGTTGCGGTTGCTCATGTTCGTTTCTCCATGGTGTGGGTGATACGTCGTCAGGGATGTGCGTGCTCAGGCGATGGCGCAGGCCGAGCGCGGCGGTCCCCTCCGTCCCACGGAGTGCACGAGCAGACGGGCATGTGAGAGCAGGTGCGGGCCGCGTCCGGCGGGGCGCACCCTGCGGCGTACAAAGCGGCGGGCCGTACCCACCACGGCGACCGCGATCAGCAGCGGCCGGAACGCCAGGACGGCGACCGCGCCCAGCAGTCCGACGAGCGCGGACTCGCCGCGCCGCAGCCAGGCCGCGGCGAGCAGACCGACCGTCACATGGGCGGCGAGCAGTAGCCACGGCACCGCCGGGCCCGGGGAGGCCAGCAGCGCGGCCGCCGTGTGTCCGTCGCCGGTCACCGAGGTGAGCGGGGTGCCGACGTCACCGACCTGGTGCGCACCGGCACCGATGTCACCGCCGCCGCACAGCACATCGACGCCGACCGAGCGCAGCGGCCCCGCGATGGGGCCGCCTGCCGCGCCGTAACAGAGGTGCTGGCCGGTGGTGAAGACGGTGTCGGCGGCCAGTTCCAGCGGGACCAGCAGTCCGGCGATCGCCCCGAAACCGCGCTCCCGGCCGGCCAGCGCGTACGCCACGGCGAAGACCGCGCCGGCCAGCAGGGCGACGACGGTCAGCGGCAGCGGGACCTGGGAGAGCAGCACATGGGACGCAGCGGAGAGCGTCACGACGAGCGCTGTGAAAAGCGCCGCGCGAACGACTCTGAGCTGCGTCCCGGATATGTCCATCGTCGAGGAGTGTCGCATGCGAACCTGTAAGCGACCCCTGAAGGGGCCCGGTTGCGTGCGGAGCCCTACAGCCCCGGGATGCGGCCGTTGCGGAAAAGATCCACAAAGATCTGGTGGTCGGCGCGGGCCCGGGCGCCGTAGCTGTGGGCGAAGTCCACCAGCAGGTCGGCGAAGCCCTCCTCGTCCGCCGCGATCGCCGCGTCGATCGCCCGCTCGGTGGAGAACGGCACCAGCGAGTGGCCGCTCTCGTCGTCCGCCGCGGAGTGCATCGTCGCCGTCGCCCGGCCGAGGTCGGCGACGACCGCGGCGATCTCCTCCGGCTCGTCGATGTCGGACCAGTCCAGATCGACCGCGTACGGAGACACCTCGGCGACCAGCTGTCCGGCCCCGTCCAGTTCGGTCCAGCCGAGCCACGGGTCGGCGTGCGCCTGCAGGGCGCGCTGCGAGATGACCGTGCGGTGGCCCTCGTGCTGGAAGTACTCGCGCACGGCCGCGTCGGTGATGTGCCGGGAGACCGCGGGGGTCTGCGCCTGCTTGAGATAGATCACCACATCGTTCTCCAGGGCGTCGCTGTTGCCCTCCAGAAGGATGTTGTACGAGGGCAGCCCGGCCGAACCGATACCGATGCCACGACGGCCGACGACATCCTTCACCCGGTACGAGTCGGGGCGGGTCAGGCTCGACTCCGGCAGCGTCTCCAGATAGCCGTCGAAGGCGGCCAGCACCTTGTAGCGCGTCGCCGCGTCCAGGTCGATCGAGCCGCCGCCTGCCGCGAACCGGCGCTCGAAGTCCCGGATCTCCGTCATCGAGTCCAGCAGCGAGAACCGGGTCAGCGACCGGGCGTCGCGCAGCGCGTCCAGCAGCGGGCCCTCCGCCGTGTCCAGCGTGAAGGGCGGTACCTCGTCGTTCTTCGCGCCCGTCGCCAGTGCGTGGATCCGCTCGCGGTAGGCCGCCGCGTAGACCCGGACCAGCTCGGTGATCTGGTCGTCACCCAGCGCCTTCGCGTACCCGATCAGCGCGACGGAGGCGGCGAACCGCTTGAGGTCCCAGGTGAACGGGCCGACGTACGCCTCGTCGAAGTCGTTCACATTGAAGATCAGCCGGCCGTTGGCGTCCATGTACGTGCCGAAGTTCTCCGCGTGCAGATCGCCGTGGATCCACACCCGGCCGGTCCGCTCGTCGAGGTACGGGCCGCCGTGCCGCTCCCGCTCCAGGTCGTTGTAGAACAGGCATGCCGTGCCCCGGTAGAAGGCGAACGCCGAGCCTGCCATCTTGCGGAATTTGACCCGGAAGGCAGCCGGATCGGCGGCCAGCAGCTCCCCGAACGCGGTGTCGAAGACCTCAAGAATCTGCTCCCCGCGCTGCGCTGCGCCGGTCTGCGCTTCCGACATCTCTGGGTGCCTCCTGGTACCTGACGTGCATGACAAATGGGACAGGCTTCTCAGCCCCTTCAACGCGCGACCGTACCCGGGAGTGCCCCTCGGTTGTCACCTCGGAGACGTAGACTTCCACGCTGTCCCCCAGTCCGCCCGCCCGTCGCCCGACCACCACCCCTCATCGAGGCGCTTCGCGCCACACCTGTCATCCCGGAGGCCCGACGCCGTGACCAAGCCGCCCTTTACGCACCTTCACGTCCACACCCAGTACTCGCTGCTGGACGGTGCCGCGCGGCTCAAGGACATGTTCGCTGCCTGCAACGAAATGGGCATGTCGCACATCGCGATGACGGACCACGGCAATCTGCACGGTGCCTACGACTTCTTCCACTCGGCGCAGAAGGCGGGCGTGACACCGATCATCGGGATCGAGGCATACGTCGCTCCGGAGTCACGCAAGCACAAGCGGAAGATCCAGTGGGGCCAGCCGCACCAGAAGCGCGACGACGTCTCGGGTTCGGGCGGCTACACCCACAAGACGATCTGGGCGGCGAACAGCACCGGGCTGCACAACCTCTTCAAGCTGTCCTCGGACGCGTACGCCGAGGGCTGGCTGCAGAAGTGGCCGCGCATGGACAAGGAGACCATCGCCCAGTGGTCCGAGGGCCTGATCGCGTCCACCGGCTGTCCCTCGGGCGAGGTGCAGACCCGGCTGCGGCTCGGCCAGTTCGACGAGGCGGTCCAGGCCGCCTCCGACTACAAGGACATCTTCGGCGAGGGCAAGTACTTCCTGGAGCTGATGGACCACGGCATCGAGATCGAGCGCCGGGTCCGTGACGGGCTCCTCGAAATCGGCAAGAAGCTGAACATCCCGCCGCTGGTGACCAACGACTCGCACTACACCTACGCGCACGAGGCCACCGCGCACGACGCCCTGCTCTGCATCCAGACCGGCAAGAACCTCTCCGACCCGGACCGCTTCCGCTTCGACGGCACCGGCTACTACCTCAAGACGACCGACGAGATGTACGGCGTCGACTCCTCCGACGCCTGGCAGGAGGGCTGCGCCAACACCCTGCTGGTCGCGGAGCAGATCGACACCACCGGCATGTTCGAGAAGCGCGACCTGATGCCGAAGTTCGACATCCCGGACGGCTACACGGAGATCACCTGGTTCCAGGAAGAGGTCCGCGTCGGGATGAGCCGGCGCTTCCCGGGCGGTGTCCCCGAGGACCGGCAGAAGCAGGTCGAGTACGAGATGGACATCATCATCCAGATGGGGTTCCCGGGGTACTTCCTGGTCGTCGCCGACTTCATCATGTGGGCGAAGAACAACGGCATCGCGGTCGGCCCCGGCCGAGGCTCCGCCGCCGGTTCGATCGTGGCGTACGCGATGGGCATCACCGACCTCGACCCGATCGAGCACGGGCTGATCTTCGAGCGGTTCCTCAACCCCGAGCGCGTCTCCATGCCCGATGTCGACATCGACTTCGACGAGCGCCGGCGCGTCGAAGTGATCAGGTACGTGACGGAGAAGTACGGCGCCGACAAGGTCGCCATGATCGGCACGTACGGAAAGATCAAGGCGAAGAACGCCATCAAGGACTCCGCCCGGGTCCTCGGCTACCCGTACGCGATGGGCGACCGGCTCACCAAGGCCATGCCCGCCGACGTCCTCGGCAAGGGCATCGACCTCAACGGCATCACCGACCCCAAGCACCCGCGCTACAGCGAGGCGGGTGAGATCCGGGGGATGTACGAGAACGAGCCGGACGTGAAGAAGGTCATCGACACCGCGAAGGGCGTCGAGGGCCTGGTCCGGCAGATGGGCGTGCACGCCGCCGGCGTCATCATGTCCAGCGAGCCGATCGTCGACCACGCCCCGATCTGGGTGCGGCACACCGACGGCGTCACCATCACGCAGTGGGACTACCCGCAGTGCGAGTCGCTCGGCCTGCTGAAGATGGACTTCCTCGGCCTGCGGAACCTCACCATCATGGACGACGCCGTGAAGATGGTGGAGTCCAACAAGGGCGTCAAGCTGGACCTGCTCGGACTCCCGCTGGACGACCCCAAGACGTACGAAATGCTCTGCCGCGGTGACACGCTCGGCGTGTTCCAGTTCGACGGCGGCCCGATGCGCTCCCTGCTGCGCCAGATGCAGCCCGACAACTTCGAGGACATTTCCGCCGTCTCGGCCCTGTACCGGCCGGGCCCGATGGGAATGAACTCGCACACGAACTACGCCGAGCGCAAGAACGGCCGCCAGGAGATCACCCCGATCCACCCGGAGCTGGAGGAGCCCCTCAAGGAGGTCCTCGGCCTCACCTACGGCCTGATCGTGTACCAGGAGCAGGTGCAGAAGGCCGCCCAGATCGTCGCCGGCTACTCGCTCGGCGAGGCCGACATCCTGCGCCGCGTGATGGGCAAGAAGAAGCCCGAGGAGCTGGCGAAGAACTTCGTCCTCTTCGAGGCGGGGGCCAAGGAGAAGGGCTTCTCCGACGCCGCGATCAAGGCCCTGTGGGACGTGCTGGTCCCGTTCGCCGGATACGCGTTCAACAAGGCGCACTCCTCCGCGTACGGCCTGGTCACCTACTGGACCGCGTACCTCAAGGCGAACTACCCCGCCGAGTACATGGCGGCGCTGCTGACCTCGGTCAAGGACGACAAGGACAAGTCGGCCGTCTACCTCAACGAGTGCCGCCGCATGGGCATCAAGGTGCTGCCGCCCAATGTGAACGAGTCCCTGTCGAACTTCGCCGCCCAGGGCGACGACGTGATCCTCTTCGGCCTCACGGCCGTGCGGAACGTGGGCCAGAACGTCGTCGACTCGATCATTCGGTGCCGCAAGGCGAAGGGGAAGTACAGCTCCTTCCCCGACTTTCTCGACAAGGTCGAAGCGGTCGTCTGCAACAAGCGCACCGTCGAATCGCTGATCAAGGCCGGCGCCTTCGACGAGATGGGCCACACCCGCAAGGGCCTGGTCGCCCACCACGAGCCGATGATCGACAACGTGGTGCAGGTCAAGCGCAAGGAGGCCGAGGGCCAGTTCGACCTCTTCGGCGGCATGGGCGAGGAGGAGAGCGACGAGCCGGGCTTCGGGCTCGACGTGGAGTTCTCCGACATCGAGTGGGAGAAGTCCTACCTGCTGGCCCAGGAGCGCGAGATGCTCGGCCTGTACGTCTCCGACCACCCGCTCTTCGGCCTGGAACACGTGCTGTCCGACAAGGCCGACTCCACGATCTCCCAGCTGACCGGCGGGGAGCACTCCGACGGTGCCATCGTCACCGTCGGAGGCATCATCTCCGGCCTGCAGCGCAAGATGACCAAGCAGGGCAACGCCTGGGCCATCGCCACCGTCGAGGACCTGGCCGGATCCATCGAGTGCATGTTCTTCCCCGCCACCTACCAACTGGTCTCCACCCAGCTCGTCGAGGACACCGTCGTCTTCGTCAAGGGACGCCTCGACAAGCGGGAGGACGTGCCCCGGCTCGTTGCCATGGAGATGCAGGTCCCCGACATCTCGTCGGCCGGCACCAACGCCCCCGTGGTCCTGACCATCCCCACGGTCAAGATCACCCCGCCGATGGTCAGCCGCCTCGGCGAGGTCCTCAGCAACCACCGGGGCGACACCGAGGTGCGGATCAAGCTCCAGGGCCCCCGCAAGACCACGGTGCTCCGGCTCGACCGGCACCGGGTGAAGCCCGACCCGGCGCTCTTCGGCGACCTGAAGGTGCTGCTCGGACCGTCCTGCCTGGCCGGCTGAGCCGGTTCACGGCCGACGCACGAGAGGGGCGCCCCGCGAATGCGGGAGCGCCCCTCTCGGCCACCCGGCCTGCGGCCGGGACCGGAGATCTGCCCGGTCAGTTGTGGCCGAAGCGCCGCTGGTGCTTACGGGCAACATCAGCAGGGCTGCCCTGGGCTTGCGACTGAGGCTGTATCTGCGACTCGTAAGCAGTCGACTTGGGCTCTTCCGCACCGCGCTCCGGACGGGACGACGCACGGTTCTGCTGGCTGCTCTGCTGGCTGCTCTGCTTGCGGTTCTTGTTCTTGGCCATGGTGTTCCTCCTACGGGGACTCTCGGGGCCAGGACCGCGTTCAGATTCACATAGCGGGGTAAAGGGTGCATGTTGGATCATTACCGTGCGTAGTGAGGGGGTATCATGCGCCGTTTTCCGGATCCGCCACGCCGATGATCGAGTTCCGGCCGTCAACCCCTGCGCGGTCGGGCAGACTCGAAGGAAACCCTTGGCAAAGACCACACCCGAACTTCTGGAAGAGGGTGGAACGCGTGGACCGTTGCGTCGTCCTGGTGGACGCCGGCTACTTGCTGGGTGCAGCCGCGAGTCTGCTGGCCGGGGAGCCCGCCCGTTCCCGCATCACCGTCGACCACGCGGCCCTCATCCGGGGCCTGCGCGAGCTGGCTGAGGCCGATACACAGCAGCCACTGCTGCGGATCTACTGGTTCGACGGCGCCCCCGACCGCGTACCGCAGCCCGAGCACCGCAGACTTCGTGTGATGCCCAGGGTGACCGTCCGGCTCGGTGCTCTCACCCGCAGTGACGGGCGCTGGGCACAGAAGGGCGTCGACGCCGCGATGCACGCCGAGCTCACCGAACTGGCCAGGAACCGGGCCTGCTCCGACGTGGTGCTGGTGACCGGTGACGGCGATCTGCTGCCCGGCCTGATGTCCGCCAAGGAACACGGTGTCGCCGTCCATCTGTGGGCCGTCCAGGCCGCCGACGGCGACTACAACCAGTCCGAGGACCTGGTCGCCGAGGCCGACGAACGAAGGGTGCTCGACCGGGCCTGGATCACCCAGGCCGTATGGGCCAAGGAGACCGGCGGCGTCTGCGCCCCGCCGCCCGCCCCCCGACCGGAGATCGCTGCGATCCTCTCCGCGCCGCTGCCCGAGGCGGCCCTCGCAGCCTCCGCCGAGCGGGCATCGGAGGCCCAGGCCGCGGCCGCCCGCAACGGTGCGGTGCCGCCGCCCGAGGAGAGCTCCACCGCTGACCGGCCCGGCCACGGTGGAAGGGGAGTCCCCACACCCAAGGACCTGGCGGGCAGTCTGCGCGGCCCCGGCGCCCAGCCCACCCAGCCGTCGCCCGCCAACGCCACCCTGCGCTGGTCCTCCGACAAGGGCTGGATGGAGCGCGGCGGACCGCTGGGCGAGCCCGCCGAAACCGCGTCCCTCCCCACGCTGGCCCAGCTCACCAGTGCCGAGCAGCGCTGGGCGGACCGGGAGGAGGACATCACCACCGTGGGCGGCGACCCCTTCGAGGTGGGCCAGGTCTTCGCCCGGCGCTGGATGGAGCGGCTGCCGGAGACCGCCCATCTGCAGAGGCTGTCGACCATGTATCCGCGCATCCCGCACCGCATCGACGGCGAACTGCTGCGGTACGCGGCACGGTTCGGCCTGCTCGCCCACAAGGACGACCAGATCGACGAGCACGACCGCTATGCGATCCGGGCCGGATTCTGGCGGGAGATCGATGTACGGGCCGCGGCGGAACACGCCCCGGCGGTGGAGCGGACGAGCCCGTCCGGCGACTGACGGCACAACGGTCACGCGGGCGGGCAACCCGGCCCGCGATTGCGGCGTCGACGTCCGACCGGCATGGCCCCGGGCGCAATACGGGGCATCCGACCCCGTACTCTCGTACCTCGTGAGTACGGGCACAGCACAGGCGCAGACGGCGACCGGGACCGTGTGTGCGGTGCGTGATCTGGTCAAGACCTATCCCGCCGCCCGCGGCCGCCGCGGTGCACCCGCCACACCCGAGGTGCGCGCCACCGACGGGATCAGCCTGGATGTGCGGCGCGGCGAGATATTCGGCCTCCTCGGCCCCAACGGCGCCGGAAAGTCCACCCTGGTGCGGCAGCTCACCGGGCTGATGAGGCCCGACTCCGGCAGCGTCACCGTGCTGGGCCACGATCTCGTACGCCATCCCGAGCGGGCCTCCCGGCTGATCGGGTACCTCGGGCAGGAGTCCACCGCCCTCGACGAGCTGACCGTCTCGCTCGCCGCCGAGACCACCGGACGGCTGCGCGGCCTCGCGGTGCGGGACGCCCGCGCCGAGCGCGACGACGTACTCGACGAACTCGGCCTCACCGAGATCGCGGGACGTCCCCTGAAGAAGCTCTCCGGCGGACAGCGGCGGCTCGCCTGCTTCGCGGCCGCGCTGGTCGGCGAGCGGCCGGTGCTGGTGCTGGACGAGCCGACGACCGGCATGGACCCCGTCGCGCGGCGCGCCGTCTGGGCCGCCGTCGACCGGCGCCGGGCCGAACGCGGCACGACGGTGCTGCTCGTCACCCACAACGTCATCGAGGCCGAGACGGTTCTCGACCGGGTCGCCGTGATCGAACGCGGCAAGGTCATCGCCTGCGACACGCCGACCGGGCTCAAGGAGCGTGTCGCCGGCGAGGTCCGGGTCGAGCTGGTGTGGCGCGAACGGGCGCCCCTGGACGTGCCCGAAGTGGCCGCGCTGCGCGGCTCGGCCCAGGAGTCCGGGCGGCGCTGGGTGCTGAGGCTCGGTCCCGACGCGGCGCGGGCGGCGGTTGCCGCCGTGACCGGCGGCGCGGCCTTTGCCGCACTCGACGACTTCACGCTGGCGACGCCCAGCCTGGAGGACGTCTATCTCGCGCTCGGCGGGGACGCGACCAAGGGGCTGGTGAAGTCATGACCGCGGCGGGCGGGGGGACCGGATGCGCATGCGTGGCCGGGCAGGGAGCGAACAGGAGCAGCGCCAGGTGACGAGCATCGTTCCCGCGCAGGCGGTGACCGGACCCGTCCGGACCGCCGATGACGGCCGTGCCGGCCAGGAGGGGGCAGCTCCCGCGCCGCTCGCGCCACGGGCCCGGCTGTTCCCCTCGCTCGCGGCCGTCTACCGTGCCCAGCTGTCCAGGGCCAGGGTCGCCCGTATCCCGCTGCTCTTCGTCGCGACCTTCCAGTCCGTCGGGATCATGGTGCTGATGCGCGGGGTCGTCGACGGCGGCTCCGAGGCGCGCGCCGTCGTCGCCGGATCCAGCGTCCTCGTGGTGGCCTTCGTCGCGCTCAACCTGCTCGCCCAGTACTTCGGGCAGCTGCGGGCCGGCGGCGGACTCGACCACTACGCCACCCTTCCGGTGCCGCCCGCCGCTGTGGTGCTCGGTGCGGCCGGGGCGTACGCCTCCTTCACCGTGCCCGGCACGATCGTCACGGCCGTGGCGGGGAGCGTGCTGTTCGGACTGCCGCTGACGCATCTGTGGGTGCTCGTCGCCGTCATCCCGCTCTCCGGGGCGGCGCTCTCCGGGCTCGGTGCCGCGATGGGGCTGCTCGCGCCCCGGCAGGAGCTGGCCACGCTGCTCGGGCAACTGGGCATGTCGGCGGCGCTGCTGCTCGGCGTCCTGCCGGCCGACCGGATGCCCGGGCCGATCGGCTGGGCCCGCGATCTGCTGCCCTCCACGTACGGTGTCGAGGCGCTCTCCCGGTCCTTCGGCGCCCACCCCGACTGGGCGGTCGTCGCACTGGATCTCGGGGTCTGTGCCGTCGTCGGCGTCCTCTCGCTGGCTGCGGCCACCTGGGCGTACCGCAGGGCAGCGGTCCGGTGAGGCGCGGCACGGGGACGCCTGGCACGATGGCAAGGTGACCGCACCTCTGACACCGCCTCACCAGCCCTCGTCCAACGACCCCTGGCAGACCCCGCCGAAATGGGGTGGTCAGGGTGGGCCCGGTCGTCCCGGCGGCCCGGGTGCTTCCCACTCCGGCACCCTGCTGGAGTCGCAGGAGGAGCGGAATCTCCGGTCGGATCTGCTGCGTGCCGCTGTTGTCACCGTTCTCGTGACCGTCGTGGGCATCGGGCTCGGACTCCTCTGGCTGTGGCTGGCGCCGCGGGTTCCGCTGATCTCCGACAGCACGGCCGTCTTCCTCAGCGACAGCGAGGGCGAGGAGGCGATCGGCGCCGACGGTACGTTCGTGCTGCTGGCACTGGCTTTCGGTGCTCTCTCCGCGGTGCTGGTCTTCTTGTTCCAGCGGCGTGGCGGTATCGCCCTGGTGGTGGGGCTCGCGCTGGGCGGGCTGCTCGGTTCGCTGCTGGCCTGGCGGCTGGGGGTGTGGCTCGGGCCGGACCAGGACGTGGTCGCGCACGCGCGAGCGGTCGGCAAGGGCGTGGTCTTCGAAGCGCCGCTTCAGCTGAGGGCGAAGGCGGCGTTGCTGGCGTGGCCGCTGGGGGCGATGGCGGTTCATCTCGGGCTGACGGCGTTGTTCGGGCCACGGGATCCGGAGCCGGAGTGGGGGGTGTTCCCGGGGTGGGCCGCGGGTGGGCCTGTGCCGGGGGCGGGGCCGTCGCCCGCGGGTGGGGGTGTGCCGCCTGTGCCGCCGGCTGATTCTTAGGCGGGGTGCGGGGTGGGCCGCTGCGCGGGGCTTGTGCCCTGCCCGTCCCTTCCCGGTCCGGGGCTCCGCCCCGGACCCCGGTCCTCAAACGCCGGACGGAGCCGAAAAGCGCCCTCGAGCGCCGGGCAGGCTGAACGGCATCCCCAAGCGCCGGGCGGGCCGAAAGTACCCTCAAGCGCCAGGCTGAAGGCGCCCAGGGCGGCTACCCCCGGCCGATCTCCGCGAACACCGCCCCCGTCAGGGACGCCAGATCCGTGGGGGAGAGTTCGACCTCCAGGCCGCGGCGGCCCGCCGAGACGCAGATTGTTTGGTGGGACTGTGCCGACGCGTCCAGCACCGTAGGCAGCCGCTTCCGCTGGCCCAGGGGGGAGATGCCGCCCCGTACGTAGCCGGTGGTGCGTTCTGCGGCTGTCGGGTCGGCCATCGCGGCTCGTTTGCCGCCCACCGCGGAGGCCAGGGCCTTGAGGTCCAGGGAGCCGGCCACCGGGACGACCGCCACGGTGAGTGTGCCGTCGACGTCCGCGACCAGCGTCTTGAAGACCCGGTCGGGGGAGACGCCCAGTGCCTCGGCCGCCTCCTCGCCGTAGGAGGCCGACGCCGGGTCGTGGTCGTAGGAGTGGACGGTGAACGCCGTGCCGGCCGCGGTCAATGCGACCGTCGCCGGGGTGCCGCCGGACTGCTGCTTCTTCGGCTTCTTCGCCACGGGGGAGGGTCCTCGGGTCGGTCGGTCGTCAGTCAGTTGGGGTGGGTCGGGGCACGCGTCAGGTCCACCGCGGGCAAGGACGGAAGATGCCGGATGACGGCGGTCTCGGAGCGCAGCAGCGTCAGTTCCTCACGCAGTCGGGTCGCGGTGTCGGGTGCCTGGAGCAGCCGCTGCTTGCACGGGATGTCGAATACGGCCGCCGCCGCGACCAGGTAGGAGACGACGGAGGGGTCGTCGGGCAGGTCCGCACCCGTTGTCAGGGAGCGTTCGCTCGCCCCGGCCAGTCGCTTCTGGTAGTTGTGGAAGGCCCGCAGGACGCCCTCGGCGAGTGCGCCGGCCTCCTCGCCGGGTTCCTCGTCCAGCTCTTCGAGTTCGGCCGTCAGGTAGGGGCCGCTCGCGTCGACGGAGAGCAGCTTGACCCGGGTGGTGCCGGTCGCGAGGACCTCGAAGCTGCCGTCCGGCCGTTCCCGGATCTTCGCCGCGTCGGCGATGCAGCCGACCCGGTGGAAGGTCTGGATCGGGTCGGGGCCGAAGCCGTCCGCAGGACCGCGCTCGGCGGGGGTGCTCACCGCCTCCGGCATTCCGGCGGCCGTCGGGGCGATCTCGCGGCCGTCGCGGATCGCGACCACGGCGAAGCGGCGGGGTTCGTCGCCGTCGGTCTTCAGCAGCTCGCGCATCATGGCGCGATAACGCTCTTCGAAGACGTTCAGCGGCAGCACGAGGCCGGGAAACAGCACCGCGTTCAGCGGGAACAGAGGCAGGCGAGCGGTGGTCACAACGGTCAAGCGTAATGGCCGCGGGGCCGACCACGATCGGCCCGGCCCGACAAGGGCGTCGCACAGGCCACCCGGAGCCGCGCCTCGTCCCTCGCGTCGAGGAACCGGCCGAGCGGATCGTCGGAGACCGACGACCACGGGAACGACGCCGCATGGAGTCCGATCTGCCGGAACTGTTCCAGCGCCTCGCCCCAGCGGCCCCGCGCGACCAGCACGTATGTCAGCAGGTTGCGGACCTCGGCGGGCCAGGGATCGCCGGGCGCGAACGAGGCGGACAGCGCGATCGCCAGATCCGCGGCCGCGTCGATCCGTTCCTCCTGCACCGAGGTGGTTCGTAGGTCCGGCCCCTCGATCAGCAGGGCGAAGGCGGCCCGCAGCGGCAGCGCCTGCACCAGCGAGCTGGGCAGTGAGTCCTCGGCGGCCCGCTCGGCGAAGTCGAAGCACTCGCGGTGCGAGCCGTACCACGCGGCGGAGAGGTACCGCAGCGCCGCGACATGGCAGCCGTAGTGGTGCGAGGAGCGCTGGATCGCCTGCTCCCACAGCGCCTCGAACATGGTGTGCGTGGCATGGGTGCCGCGCGCATGGTCGAGCGCGAGCCGCCACGGCACCGGGTCGCGGGGGTCGCTCTCGGCCGCCGCGGTGATCAGCGGTCCCACTTCGCGCAGCTGCTCTGCCCGGACGGGCGACTCCCAGGCCCGGCGGACCGCCAGCTCGGCCTTGACGAGCAGCGCGTCCGGGTCGTGCGGTGCGGCGGCGAGCCAGTCGGTCAGCCAGCCGTCGCGGTTGCGGGCGAACGTGGCGAGCCGGCCCAGGTAGCGGTCCCGGTTCTCCCACTCGGCGCCGTCCCGGGTGGTGGCGAGGAGTTTCGCGGCCGGTTCGTACTCCCCGAGGGCGGCGGCGACAAGCGCCGGGGAGAGCCGTTCGTCGGGGGCGTCGAGCAGCACCGCGTCGTCCGCGGGCAGTCCGGCGGACCCCTGGGGGGAGCGCCGGATCGTGCGCGCGGTACGGAGCAGAGCGCGAAGGAATGGCATGGTGCAGACCATTGAAAAGCGCTGGTCGGGACGGCGCCAGGGGGGTGCTGTGAAGCTTTGGTGCCGAGTGGATGGGTTGTATCGAGCTGGGTCAATAAAAAGTAAAGGAAAGCGGGGAATCTGGCTTGTTTCCACTGATCCGGCCATCGGTCTCCGACACTTCGGCCGTCGCTCGGCAGATCGTTCGACCACGGCCTCCGGCCACCGCCGCGGCCACTGCGCAGAAGGGCTTCGGCCGGTCGGACGGTCGGTCGTCCGGCCGGCCGTGGCCGGTTTCCGGTCAGCCCCGGCGCAGCAGCCTTGAGGCGCCCGCCGCGACCGTCGTGGCCAGTATCCAACCCAGCAGGACGAGCACGGCCGCCGCCCACTGCCAGCCGTCCTCCATACGCCAGTAGCCGTCCTGGCCGAGATTGATGACCGGCACCAGCAGATCGAGTGCGTAGAGCGCCGGATTCCACTGCGGATGCTCATCCTGTTTGATCGCCGCCGGGACGTGCTGGGAGAAGGCCAGCGCACCCGCCGCCCACAGCACCGCCATCCACACCGCGGCCCGCCCCGGCCGGTAGCCGTACGCCACCGTCCAGTCCTGGAGGAAGCCCCAGAGCTTCGCGGCGGGCGGCAGCGTCTCGCGGCGCCGCCGCTGCTTGGCCAGCAGCACCTCGCGGGCATCCGCGTCCTCCCCGCAGTTGCGCAGCACCGTGGCGAGGCGTTCGTACGGCTCCGGTACGTACTCCGGGGTTGCCGCCGCCACCCACTCCAGGCGCCGGGAGAGCGGGAAGTGCCCGTACGGGACGAGGTTCTCGTACACGAAACCGCCCATCGCCAGACCGCCGGGCCCCGGCCAGCTGGTCGACACATCGATCAGCGTGACGACCTTCGCGCCGTTCAGCACGACCCGGCCCTCCTCCGGCCGTTCCGCGTTGAAACGCAGTTCCGGGGTGATGATCCGGCGCAGCGACAGCTCCTCGTGCCTGGCCAGAACGAACCGTGCCTTGTGCAGATCGACCGCGTCGCCGAACCGTCCGTCGTCCAGGCGTACCCCGCCGCGGCACTCGAAGATCTGCGAACGCGTACCGCGCGCCGGGGTCGGCGCCATGACGATGCCGTACGGGGGAGTGGTGCCCTGGTTCCCGGTGTCGATGCTCACCCACGCCTCGCTCATGTACAGCGTCCGCTCCACGGTCAGCTGAGGGGCGTTCAGTGCGCGCCGCCCCTCCCTGCCCCGCAGCCGGCTGCCGCGCAGACTCAGCGAACCGCCGACCTTCGCCCCGCGCAGGCTCAGTTCGCCGCGCGCCTCGACCATCTCCGCCTGCAGGTCCTGGGCGACCGCCAGTCCGTCACCGGCCAGGGCTCGGCCGCCCCGGTCGGGGCCGATCTCGATCTGGTTGATCAGCAGATCGGTGCCGATCTGTGCGTCGGTGAGCCGGATCCCGCGCTTGATGCGGCAGCGCGGCAGATGCAGATCGCCCTCGGTGCGCAGCCGGGCCGCCTCCAGTCGCGGCATCGCGCAGCCGACCATCCGCAACGTCGTGAAATGGCATTCGGGCAGCACCACCTCGCTCTCGAAGCGGCAGCCGGTCAGCTCGACGTACGGCGCGACGCGCCCGCCCGCGAGATCCAGCGTCCCGGTGATCCGTACACCCCGGAGCTTCAGCGCCGCGACCCGGCCGGGCCGCGGCGGTGGCCCGGACAGCAGCAGCCGGGCGACGACGCGCCCGTCCACACTGCGCTCCGGCCCCCAGGTGCGCGGCGCGAACGGATCGTCCCGCGCCGGGTCGCGGGCGCGCAGATCGTAGGTGCTGCCGTTCCGGAAGGCCTGCCACATGCCCAGCTCGGCCGCGCTGAGACCGTCCGGAAAATCGCCGTCGTGCGGTTCGGTCACGGGTGCCCCTTTCCGCTCGGAGCTGTTCTTCCCTCTGTGTGACGAAGTGAACGCAATTGGTCAGCAGTGACGGCCGGGACATGTATCAGCCAGTGATACGGGCGACCGGACGCCGGAGTCGGTCTGAGAGAATTGCGGTGTGATCTCTCGAATCGATCTGCGCGGCAACGCCCTCCCCGAGGGTGGAGCCCTGCGCGACCTGCTGCCCCGTGCCGAGTTCGACGTGGAGGCCGCCCTGGAGACGGTGCGGCCCATCTGCGAGGACGTACGCCATCGTGGCTCGGCGGCAGTGATCGAGTGGGGGGAGAAATTCGACGGCGTACGGATCGACTCGATCCGCGTCCCGGCCGCGGCGATCGCCGAGGCACTGGAGCGGCTCGACCCCGCCGTACGGGCCGCCCTGGAGGAGTCGATCCGCCGCGGCCGTCTCGTCCACCGCGAGCAGCGCCGCACCACGCACACCACCCAGGTCGTCCCCGGCGGCACCGTCACCGAGAAGTGGGTGCCGGTCGAGCGCGTCGGGCTGTACGTACCGGGCGGGCGCTCCGTCTACCCGTCCTCCGTCGTCATGAACGTCGTACCGGCCCAGGAGGCGGGCGTCGAGGGCATCGCCGTCGCGTCCCCGCCACAGAAGGACTTCGACGGTCTGCCGCACCCGACGATCCTCGCCGCCTGCGCCCTGCTCGGCGTCGACGAGGTTTACGCGGCCGGCGGCGCCCAGGCCATCGCGATGTTCGCGTACGGAACGGCCGAATGTCTTCCGGTGAACCTCGTCACCGGCCCCGGCAACATCTATGTCGCCGCCGCCAAGCGCCTCCTCAAGGGCCGGATCGGCATCGACGCCGAGGCGGGCCCCACCGAGATCGCGATCCTCGCCGACTCCACCGCCGACCCGGTGCACGTCGCCGCCGACCTGATCAGCCAGGCCGAACACGACCCGATGGCCGCCGCCGTCCTCGTCACCGACTCCGAGGAACTGGCCGCAGCCACCGAGGCCGAGCTGAAGCCGCAGGTCGCGGCGACGAAGCACGTCACCGACCGGATCGAGCCCGCGCTGGCCGGCCGCCAGTCCGCGATCGTCCTGGTCAACGACCTGGAGGACGGCCTCGAGGTCGTCGACGCGTACGCCGCCGAGCACCTGGAGATCCAGACCGCCGACGCCGCCGCGCTCGCCGACCGGGTCCGCAACGCCGGGGCGATCTTCGTCGGCCCGTGGGCCCCGGTCTCGCTCGGCGACTACTGCGCGGGCTCCAACCACGTCCTGCCGACGGGCGGCTGCGCCTGCCACTCCTCGGGCCTGTCCGTGCAGTCCTTCCTGCGCGGCATCCACATCGTCGACTACACGCGCGATGCGCTCGCCGAGGTCACCCACCATGTCGTGACCCTCGCCGAGGCGGAGGACCTTCCCGCCCACGGCGCCGCGCTCAAGGCCAGGTTCGGCGGAGAGGTTCCGCAGCAGTGACGCACAGCAACACCACCCGCATGGACGATCTTCCGGTCCGCGACGAACTGCGCGGCAAGTCCCCGTACGGGGCGCCGCAGCTCGACGTACCCGTGCGGCTGAACACCAACGAGAACCCGTACCCGCTGCCCGAGGCGCTCGTAGACCGGATCGCCGAGCGCGTCCGCGAGGCCGCCCGCGACCTCAACCGCTACCCCGACCGGGACGCCGTCGAGCTCCGTACGGAGCTGGCCCGCTACCTCAGCCGCACCGCCGGGCACGAGGTCGGCCTCGCCAACGTCTGGGCGGCCAACGGCTCCAACGAAGTGCTCCAGCAATTGCTGCAGACCTTCGGCGGCCCGGGGCGCACCGCGATCGGCTTCGAGCCCTCGTACTCCATGCACGCCCTCATCGCCCGCTCCACCGGCACCGGCTGGATCTCCGGACCGCGCAACGAGGACTTCACCATCGACGTCGAGGCCGCCCGGAAGACCATCGCCGAGCACCGGCCCGACGTCGTCTTCATCACCTCGCCCAACAACCCCACCGGCACCGCCGTCGACGCCGAGACCGTACTCGCGCTGTACGAGGCCGCCCAGGCGGCCAAGCCGTCGATGGTCGTCGTCGACGAGGCGTACGGCGAGTTCAGCCACCACGCCTCGCTGCTCCCGCTGATCGAGGGCCGGCCGCACATGGTGCTCTCGCGCACGATGTCGAAGGCGTTCGGCGCCGCCGGACTGCGCCTCGGCTACCTCGCCGCCGACCCGGCCGTCGTCGACGCGGTCCAGCTGGTGCGCCTGCCGTACCACCTGTCCTCCATCACCCAGGCCACCGCGCTCGCGGCCCTGGAGCACACGGATACGCTGCTCGGATACGTCGCGCAGCTGAAGAGCGAGCGCGACCGGATCGTCACCCGGCTGCGCGCTCTCGGCTACGACGTCACCGACTCGGACGCCAACTTCGTCCAGTTCGGCCGCTTCGCCGACAGCCACACCGCCTGGCAGCAGATCCTCGACCGGGGCGTCCTGGTCCGGGACAACGGCGTACCGGGATGGCTGCGGGTCTCCGCGGGCACCCCGGCAGAGAACGACGCGTTCCTCGATGCGGTACGCACGCTTGTAAATGAGATCGCCAAGAAGGAGCACGACGCATGACTCGCGCGGCCCGCGTAGGAAGAGTCGAACGCACCACCAAGGAAACCTCGGTACTCGTCGAGATCAACCTTGACGGCACCGGCAAGGTCGACGTGTCGACCGGGGTCGGCTTCTACGACCACATGCTCGACCAGCTCGGCCGGCACGGACTCTTCGACCTCACGGTCAAGACCGACGGCGACCTGCACATCGACTCGCACCACACCATCGAGGACACCGCCCTCGCCCTGGGTGCCGCGTTCAAGCAGGCCCTCGGCGACAAGGTCGGCATCTACCGTTTCGGCAACTGCACCGTCCCGCTGGACGAGTCGCTGGCCCAGGTCACCGTCGACCTGTCCGGACGCCCGTACCTCGTGCACACCGAGCCCGAGAACATGGCGCCCATGATCGGCGAGTACGACACGACGATGACCCGGCACATACTGGAGTCCTTCGTCGCCCAGGCGCAGATCGCCCTGCACGTCCACGTGCCGTACGGGCGCAATGCCCACCACATCGTGGAGTGCCAGTTCAAGGCGCTCGCCCGCGCCCTGCGCTACGCCAGTGAGCACGACCCGCGCGCCGCCGGGATTCTTCCCTCCACGAAGGGCGCACTGTGACCGGCCTCAACACCATCCTGATCCTGGTCGGCCTGTTCCTGGCCGGCGGGGTCTACTCCTTCTCGAAGCAGAAGATGCCCAAGGGCGTCATCGTCCTGCTCGGGCTCGCGTCCGTGATGTGCCTGGTAGCAGGCGTCATGCGGATCCAGGGACTCTGGGACTGAGGTACGACTTGTGAGCGACAAGAAGAAGAGCGGCAAGAAGAAGGTAGTCGTCTTCGACTACGGCTTCGGCAATGTCCGGTCCGCCGAGCGGGCCCTCGCCCACGTCGGCGCGGATGTCGAGATCACCCGCGACTACGAGAAGGCGATGAACGCCGACGGGCTGCTGGTGCCCGGCGTCGGTGCGTTCTCCGCCTGCATGGAAGGGCTGAAGAAGGCCCGCGGTGAATGGATCATCGGCCGCAGGCTCTCCGGCGGACGCCCCGTCATGGGCATCTGCGTCGGTATGCAGATCCTCTTCGAGCGCGGCATCGAGCACGGCGTGGAGACGGAGGGGCTGGACGAATGGCCCGGCACCGTCGCCCCGCTGAAGGCCCCGATCGTCCCGCACATGGGCTGGAACACCGTGCGGTCCCCCGAGGACTCCCAGCTCTTCGCAGGTCTCGACCCCGAGGCCCGGTTCTACTTCGTGCACTCCTACGCCGTGCACGACTGGAGCCTGGAGGTCACCAACGCCAAGATCCGCGCGCCCCGGGTCACCTGGGCCACCCACGGCGAGCCGTTCGTCGCGGCCGTGGAGAACGGCGCCCTGTGGGCCACCCAGTTCCACCCCGAGAAGTCCGGCGATGCCGGCGCCCAGCTGCTGACCAACTGGATCGAGACGCTGTAATGCCGAAGCTTGAACTCCTCCCCGCCGTCGACGTACGCGACGGCCAGGCCGTCCGCCTCGTCCACGGTGAGTCCGGCTCCGAGACCTCCTACGGTGACCCCCTGCAGGCCGCCCTCGCCTGGCAGCAGGCGGGCGCCGAATGGCTGCACCTGGTCGACCTGGACGCCGCGTTCGGCACCGGTGACAACCGGGCGCAGATCGCCGAGGTCGCCCGCTCCATGGACATCAAGGTCGAGCTCTCCGGCGGCATCCGCGACGACGCCTCGCTCGCAGCGGCTCTCGCCACCGGCTGCACTCGGGTCAACCTCGGCACCGCCGCCCTGGAGACCCCTCAGTGGGTCGCCAAGGTCATCGCCGAACACGGTGACAAGATCGCCGTCGGCCTCGATGTCCGCGGCACGACACTCCGCGGCCGCGGCTGGACCCGCGACGGCGGTGACCTCTACGAGACGCTCGCCCGCCTCGACTCCGAGGGCTGCGCCCGCTACGTCGTCACCGACATCGCCAAGGACGGCACGCTCCAAGGCCCCAACCTGGAGCTCCTGAAGAACGTCTGCGCCGCCACCGACAAGCCCGTCGTCGCCTCGGGCGGCGTCTCCTCGCTGGACGACCTGCGGGCCATCTCCTCGCTCGTCCCGGACGGCGTCGAGGGCGCGATCGTCGGCAAGGCGCTGTACGCCAAGGCGTTCACCCTCGAAGAAGCACTGCGGGTGGTCTCCGGATGAGCGACTCCGTCAACCGCATCTCCTCCGGCGCCCCCTGGGAGGACAAGTTCGGCTACTCCCGCGCGGTCGAGCTGCCGAACGGCCTCGTCCTGGTGGCCGGCTGCACGTCGGTGGAGAACGGGCAGATCTCCGCGGGCGGCCCGTACGAGCAGACCGTCACCTCCTTCAAGGTCGCCTTCGACGCCCTGAAGCAGCTCGGTCTGGGCCGCGAGGACGTCGTCCGCACCCGGATGTACATCACGCACGCCCGGGACGTGGACGAGGTCGGCCGCGCCCACAAGGAGCTCTTCGACGACGTCCGCCCCGCGGCGTCGATGATCATCGTGTCCGGTTTCGTGGACCCGAGCCTGGTCGTCGAGGTCGAGGTCGAGGCATACCGGGCAGGTGCGCGATGACCCTCGCGGTACGCGTCATTCCGTGCCTGGACGTCGCCAACGGCCGGGTCGTCAAGGGCGTCAACTTCCAGAACCTGCGCGACGCGGGCGACCCGGTCGAGATGGCGAAGCTGTACGACGCCGAGGGCGCCGACGAGCTGACCTTCCTGGACATCACCGCGTCCAGCGGCGACCGGGAGACCACCTACGACGTGGTGCGCCGCACCGCCGAGCAGGTCTTCATCCCGCTCACGGTCGGCGGCGGCGTCCGTACCGCCGACGATGTCGACAAGCTGCTGCGGGCCGGTGCGGACAAGGTCGGCGTCAACACCGCGGCCATCGCCCGCCCGGACCTCATCCGGGAGATCGCCGAGCGCTTCGGCCGTCAGGTCCTGGTGCTCTCCGTGGACGCCCGGCGCACGCCCGCGGGCACCTTCGAGGTCACCACGCACGGCGGCCGCAGGGGCACCGGCATGGACGCCGTCGAATGGGCGCACCGGGCCGCCGAGCTGGGCGCGGGCGAGATCCTGCTCAACTCGATGGACGCGGACGGCACCAAGGACGGCTACGACACCGAGATGATCGCGGCGGTACGGGAGCACGTGACCGTCCCCGTCATCGCCTCCGGCGGCGCGGGCCGGCTCGAAGACTTCGCGCCGGCCATCGCGGCGGGCGCCGACGCGGTGCTCGCCGCGTCCGTCTTCCACTTCGGTGATCTGCGGATCTCCGAGGTCAAGGGCGCGCTCAGGGAGGCCGGACACCCGGTCCGCTGACCGCAGCAGTCATCGATCGCCGGGCGGAGCCGATTTTTCGGCTCCGTCCGGCGATCGCCGTTTCGAGGGCCGTCTCCTCTCTCCGATCGTGGCGACATCGTCACCGGGAACTCCGCAGCTTTTATTGCGCAATAAAGATTGCGCAAGTTTCTTTTCCTATCTACGGTGGGAGGCATGGCAAGCAATGAATCGCGCCGGATCTCGGATCTGGAGACCCTGAAGGCGTTCGGGCACCCGCTGCGGATGAAGCTCTACCGGGCGCTCTACATCACCCGTAAGGCCACCGCCTCCCAGCTCGCCGAGCAGGTCGACGAGCAGGTCTCGCTGGTCAGTTACCACCTGCGCAAGCTCGCCGACCACGGTCTGATCGAGGAGGCCGAGCAGCAGGGCAAGGACGGCCGCGAGCGCTGGTGGCAGCCCGCCTCGAAGGGGCTGAGCTTCCGTGACGAGGACTTCAGCGACGCACCCGAGAAGGTCGCCACGCACACCGCTGTCGGCCGGCTCTCCTTCGACCAGCGCAGCGAGCTGTACCTCCGCTACCTCGACTCGGCCCAGAGCTGGTCACCCGAGTGGCGCAGCGCCTCCTCCGGCTCCGAGTACCTGGCCCGGCTCACCGCCGAGGAACTCGCCGCGCTCAGCCGCGAGGTGCACGAGCTGATCGACCGGTACGAGGAGCTCGGACGTGCCCGCGACGAAGCGGGCGACACGGAGGGGCGCGAGAACGTCGCCATGCACCTGTACGGATTCCCGTTCCGAACCTGAGCCGGCGCCCCGAGAGGACGACCCTCATGACCGTCACCGTCACGGCCACGAAAGCTCCCGAACGCCCCGCCCACCGCGACGGCAACGTCCTGCGCTGGCTCGGTGCCTACACCGCTTCGATGATCGGCGACAGCGTCTACTACATGGCGCTCGCCTGGGCCGCCGCCCGCACCGGCAGCGCCTCCCAGACCGGACTCGTGCTCGCCGTCGGCTCCATACCCAGGGCCTTACTGATGCTCGGCGGGGGAGTGCTCGCCGACCGGATCGGACCGCGCCGCGTCGTCATCGGCAGCGACGCCGCCCGCTGCCTGGTCGTGCTGGGCCTGGCGGGCGCGCTGCTGCTCACCTCGCCCGCCGTATGGATGCTGATCGCCGTCGCGCTCGTCTTCGGCGTGGTCGACGCCCTCTTCCTGCCCGCCGTCGGCGCCCTGCCGCCCCGGATCACCGCCTCCGGACAGCTGGCCCGAGTCCAGGGGCTCCGCGGACTCGCCTCCCGTACCGCCAATGTCGTCGGAGCCCCGCTCGGCGGCGTCGCGGTGGCCGTCGGCGGCCCGAGGCTCGCGTTCGCCGCGGCCGGGGTGCTCTTCGCCGTATCGCTGCCGCTGCTCCTGTCCCTGCGGATCAGTCCGTCACCCGCCCAGGAGACTGCCGAACCCTCCGGTACCGCCTGGCACGATCTGACCGACGGGCTGCGTCACATCCGCCGTCACCCGGTGCTCGGACCGCTGATGCTCACCGTCGCCCTCAGCGAACTGGGCTTCGCGGGGCCGCTCAACCTCGGACTGATCCTGCTCGTCCGTGAGCGCGGCTGGGGCGCTTCCGGGATGGGCTGGGTCGTCGCCGCGTTCGGGATCGGCGCCGGTGCGTCGGCCCTGCTGCTCGCCGTGCGCGGCCGGGTGCCACGGGCCGGTCTCGTGATGTGTCTGACCGTACTGGTGGGCGCGGTGGCCATCGGGGCACTCGCCTACGTCCCCTCGGTGGGCCTCGCCGCTGCCGTCGCCGTCTGCATCGGGCTCTTCGCCGGCCTCGGCGGCTCCCTGTGCGGCGCCCTGACCCAGACCGTCACCGACCCCGCCTACCTGGGCCGGGTCACCTCGGTCTCGACGCTCTTCACCCACGCGATCGCACCGCTCAGCTACCCGGTCGCGGGAGCCGCCGTCGCCGTATGGGGGACGGGCCCGGTGTTCGTCGCCAGCGCCGCGGTGTGCGCGGCGGGGGCGACGGCCGGTCTGGCCTTCACCCGGCTGCGCCGCGCTGAACTCCCGCGCTGACCCGTCCCTGTACGCCTACATCCCCAGCTCCGCCGTGTGCAGCCGGGCCACCGCCTCCTTGCCGCCCTCGAGGTCCACCGTCGCCGCGTCCTGCCGGCCGAACGCGAAGAGCAGCAGCTCGCCGGGCTCGCCGGTGACCGTCACCACCGGGGTGCCCTTGTGTGCCACCGCCGTCTGGCCGTCCGGGCGGCGCAGCACCAGCCCCACCGGGGATTTGCGGCCCAGCAGCCGGGCCGTCTTCTCGGCGCGCGACCAGAGCACATCGGCGAAGACCGGGTCCAGCTCCCGCCGCGACCAGTCCGGCTGGGCCCGGCGCACATCCTCGGCGTGGACGTAGAACTCGACGGTGTTGGCGGCCTCGTCGATCTGCTTCAGGCCGAACGGGGACATCCGCGGTGGTCCGGTACGGATCAGCTGGATCAGCTCCTCGTACGGCTTCGCCGCGTACTCCGCCTGCACCCGTTCGAGGCGGTTCTTCAGCACGCCCAGCACCACCCCGCCCGCCGCGTCCGGGCGGCGCTCGCGGACCACCACATGGGCGGCCAGGTCCCGGGTCGTCCAGCCGTGGCACAGGGTCGGGGCTTCCGGTCCCGCCGCCTCCAACAGGTCGGCGAACAGAAGTCGTTCACGCTTCGCATGGGTCGACATGCTCGCCAGCGTACGACCGCCGCACGCGGTCCGCCCAGTGGACGCTGCACAGAACCGCTCCCGCGGCCACGGCACAATGGGCGCATGACCAGCGCGCCCACGCCCAGCACTCCGCCGTCCGGCAACCTCGATCCGGCCATCGCGGCCCGCCTCAAGCGCGGTGCCGACGGCCTCGTCCCGGCGATCGCCCAGCAGTACGACACCGGTGAGGTGCTGATGCTCGGCTGGATGGACGACGAGGCCCTGCACCGCACCCTCACCACCGGCCGCTGCACCTACTGGTCCCGCAGCCGTCGGGAGTACTGGGTCAAGGGCGACACCTCGGGCCACATCCAGCAGGTCAAGTCCGTCGCCCTCGACTGCGACGCCGACACCGTCCTCGTCAAGGTCGACCAGACGGGTGCCGCCTGCCACACCGGCGACCGCACCTGCTTCGACGCAGACGTCCTCCCGCTCGCTCAGTAGGGTCAGCCGTCATGGATCTCGATACCTTCCGCAAGCTGGCCGTCGACCGGCGCGTCATCCCCGTCAGCCGCCGGCTCCTCGCGGACGGCGACACCCCGGTCGGGCTCTACCGCAAACTCGCGGGCGAGCGCACCGGCACCTTCCTCCTCGAATCCGCGGAGAACGGCCGCACCTGGTCGCGCTACTCCTTCATCGGGGTACGCAGCGCCGCCACCCTCACCGCCCGCGACGGACAGGCCCACTGGCTGGGCACCCCGCCCGTCGGCGTCCCCGTCGACGGCGACCCGCTGCAGGCCCTGCGCGCCACCATCGAGACCCTGCACACCCCCCACGACCTGGTCGTCGACGACGGGCTGCCCCCGTTCACCGGCGGCATGGTCGGCTATCTGGGTTACGACATCGTGCGCCGCCTGGAGAAGATCGGCGACAGCGTCGAGGACGACCTCCACGTACCCGAGCTGACCATGCTGCTCACCTCGGACCTGGCCGTACTCGACCACTGGGACGGCAGCGTCCTGCTGATCGCCAACGCGATCAACCACAACGACCTCGCGACCGGCGTCGACGAGGCGTACGCGGACGCCGTCGCCCGTCTCGACGCCATGGAGCAGGACCTCTCGCGCCCCGTCGAGAACGCCCCCGCCGCCCTCCCGCCGTCCGAGCTCCCCCCGTACACCGCGCTGTGGGGCGGCAAGGCGTACCAGGACGCGGTCGAGGACGTGAAGGAACGCATCGGGGCCGGCGAGGCCTTCCAGGTCGTCCCCTCCCAGCGCTTCGAAACCCCGTGCACGGCAAGCGCCTTGGACGTCTACCGGGTGCTGCGTGCCACCAACCCGTCGCCGTACATGTACCTCTTCCGCTTCGACGGCTTCGACGTCGCGGGCTCCAGCCCGGAAGCCCTCGTCAAGGTCGAGGACGGACGCGCCATGGTCCACCCGATCGCCGGTACCAGGCACCGCGGCGTCACCCCGCAGGAGGACCAGGCGCTCGCCGACGAACTCCTCGCCGACCCGAAGGAACGCGCCGAGCATCTGATGCTCGTCGACCTCGGCCGCAACGACCTGGGGCGGGTCTGTGAACCCGGCAGCGTCGAGGTCGTCGACTTCATGTCGATCGAGCGGTACTCGCACGTGATGCACATCGTCTCCACCGTCACCGGCCGCGTCGCCGAGGGCCGCACCGCCTTCGACGTCCTCACCGCGTGCTTTCCCGCGGGCACCCTCTCCGGCGCTCCCAAGCCCCGCGCGATGCAGATCATCGAGGAGCTCGAACCGACCCGCCGCGGACTGTACGGAGGCTGTGTCGGCTACCTCGACTTCGCCGGGGACTCCGACACCGCCATCGCGATCCGGACCGCCCTGCTCCGCGGCGGCACGGCGTATGTCCAGGCCGGAGCAGGTGTCGTCGCCGACTCCGACCCGGTCGCCGAGGACACCGAGTGCCGCAACAAGGCCGCCGCAGTGCTCCGCGCGGTGCATACGGCCAACCGGCTCCACGGAGCATGAGGCGGTAAGGGATAGTGGGGTACGTGAGTGCTGTCCCCGTACCCCAGCCCCGTGCCCGAGCCGCCTCCGCGTCCGACGTCGCGGGAAGCCGCCGCAGCCTGGCCGCCGGCCTGCTCCTCGGGGCGGCCGGCGCCACCGTCGTCCTGCTCGCCTCCGGCCAGACGTGGGCCGAGGGCCGGGCGGCCGTCGGTGGCGGCACCCTGCCGCTGACCGCCGACGGCCAGGACGTCACCGGTCTTCCGGCGGCCCTCGCCATCGTCGGCCTGGCCGCCCTCGTCGCCGTCTTCGCCGTCCGCAGCGGCGCGCGGCTGATCGTCGCCGGGCTCCTCGCCCTCAGCGGCCTCGGCGCCGGACTGAGCGCCTACCTCGGCGCCTCCGACAGCTCGGCGCTCGACGAGAAGGCCGCGCAGACCACCGGCGACGCCTCGGCGACCATCGAGGCCCTCAGCCACACCGCGTGGCCCTACGTCACCGCAGCCGGCGGCCTGCTGATCCTGCTCGCCGGGCTGCTCGCCCTGCGGTACGGGAAGCTCTGGCCCACCATGTCGGGACGGTACGAACGGGACGGCACCCCCCGCCCCCGCAAAGCCGCCCGCACCGTCCCGGACCCGGACCGGCCCGAGGACCTGTGGAAGGCCCTGGACCGCGGCGAGGACCCGACGCGCGAGGCATGCCCCCCCCACCTCACGTCCTACCCGCACGTACGGGACAATGAGGCCGAGCTTTCTGCACAGCGGCACCAACAGCGGCA
The DNA here is from genome assembly GCF_055602785.1 of Streptomyces sp. NPDC037301. Taxonomy (NCBI): domain Bacteria; kingdom Bacillati; phylum Actinomycetota; class Actinomycetes; order Kitasatosporales; family Streptomycetaceae; genus Streptomyces; species Streptomyces sp. NPDC037301. The sequence continues at coordinate 39,887 of NZ_JBVJWD010000016.1, read as the reverse complement.
CCAGCTTTGCGTACAGCGATACCAACAGCGCATCACCAACAAGGAGCAACTCATGGCGGGCAGCAGCCACGGACACACCCCGGCCGCCTGGACCGGTGTCATCATCTCCTTCTTCGGCTTCTGCGCCGGAGGCGTCTTCATGGTCGCGGCCAACCCGGTCGGCTTCTGGGCCAGTATCGCCGTCATCTTCCTCGGCGGGATCGTCGGCCTCGCGATGAAGGCCGCCGGCCTCGGCATGCCGAAGGAGTCCGCCGAGATGGCCGCGGCCAGGGCGCGGGCCGGACAGGCTCAGATCTCCTGACGCACGCACCACCCGTACGAATGCGAGGCGCAGCCCGGCCCGGGCTGCGCCTTTCCGCATCAGCGGGGACAATCACCGGGTGGACGCATCGCCTACTCCAGCCGCCGCACCGTCGGCGCCGGGCTCCCGGCCCGCCCCCTGCCGCCCGCCGATGTCCGGACACCCGCTGATGCCCGACCAGCAGCCGTCCCCGCCGGTCCTCCCTCCGGCTCCGGTCCCCGTCTCGCGTTTTTGGCGGCTCGCCACCCCGGTGGCAGTCATGGCCGCCGTCGTCGGGGCGTTCGGTTACGTCGGTGCCGTCGATCCCAATCAGCCGGGCCACTACCCGGTCTGCCCACTGCTCCGGTTCACCGGCCTGTACTGCCCGGGCTGCGGCGGGCTGCGCAGCGCCCACGCCGTCGCGCACGGCGACATCGCCGCTGCCCTCGGCTCCAATGCGCTCGCCGTCGTCGGCTACGGAATCTTCGCCGTCCTCTGGGTGGTCTGGATGGCCCGCGCCTGGCGGGGCAGGCCCATGAGCATCGCCGCGAAGCCCGTCGTCTGGTGGGGGATCGGGGCCGTGCTGCTGATCTTCTCAGTCGTCCGGAATCTGCCGTTCGGATCGGCGCTGGCGCCCTGAATGCCCAGGTAGTGGGACATTCGGCGACTGGATTCGGGCCCTTCGGCCTCCTGCGGATAGCATTGACATGGCTGATCCTGTTCCCTCATCACCGTCCCGGAAGGGGGCCGCTCGCGTGAGTGTGCTCGACGAGATCATCGATGGCGTACGCGCCGACCTCGCAGAGCGGCAGGCGCGTGTCAGCCTCGACGAGCTGAAGGAACGCGCGGCGCGCGCTCCCGCGGCCAAGGACGGAGTCGCCGCCCTGCGCGGCGAGGGCGTGACCGTCATCTGCGAGGTCAAGCGCTCAAGCCCCTCCAAGGGGGCACTTGCCGCGATCGCCGACCCGGCCGCGCTCGCCGCGGACTACGAGGCGGGCGGCGCGTCCGTCATCTCGGTCCTCACCGAGGAGCGCCGCTTCGGCGGTTCCCTCGCCGACCTGGAGGCCGTTCGCGCCAAGGTCGACATCCCGATCCTGCGCAAGGACTTCATCGTCACCTCGTACCAGCTCTGGGAGGCCCGCGCCTACGGCGCCGACCTCGCCCTGCTGATCGTCGCCGCCCTCGACCAGGAGGCCCTCGTCTCCCTGATCGAGCGCGCCGAGTCCATCGGCCTGACGCCGCTGGTCGAGGCGCACGACGAGGAGGAGGCGGAACGAGCCGTGGACGCCGGAGCGAAGATCATCGGTGTCAACGCGCGCAACCTGAAGGACCTCAAGGTCGACCGCTCCACCTTCGAGCGCGTCGCCCCCGAGATCCCGAACCACATCGTCAAGGTCGCCGAGTCCGGCGTCCGCGGCCCGCACGACCTGATCGCGTACGCCAACGCGGGCGCCGACGCGGTGCTCGTGGGCGAATCCCTGGTCACCGGACGCGACCCGCGGGCCGCCGTCGCCGACCTGGTCGCCGCCGGCGCCCACCCGGCGCTCCGGCACGGACGGAGCTGACCGCAACCATGTCCGCCGACCGTCCCGGGCCCCGTATCCGGCCGGGCCTGCGCCCCGCCGGAACGACGGCCCGGCTCCCGCACGCGCCGCTGGCGCGCGGCTGCCGCCCCCGCGGCTGCCGCGCCCCCGCCCGGCGCGTGCACGGCAGGCGCGTGCGGTACGTGATCGGCGACGAGCCCGGCCAGGTCAACGGCATGCGATGGCGCACGGGGTCCGCGCTGTAGCGAGCCCCGGCCGACGTACCTGCACCACTCCTGTCGTACGTACGACCGCACGCCCGACCGCTCCCGGTCGCGGCGGCGCTCCGCTCACGGCGCATACGGTGAACCCACCCATTGCAATGTCGAGGAGCACGTCGGATGTCATCTGACTTCTTCATTCCGGACCCGGAGGGTCTGATCCCCAGCGCCGAGGGGTACTTCGGTGCGTTCGGCGGCAAGTTCATCCCGGAGGCGCTGGTCGCCGCCGTGGACGAGGTCGCCGTCGAGTACGGCAAGGCCAAGGCCGACCCGGCCTTCGCCGCCGAGCTCAACGAGCTCATGGTCAACTACACCGGCCGCCCCAGCGCGCTGACCGAGGTCCCGCGCTTCGCCGAGCACGCGGGCGGCGCCCGGATCTTCCTCAAGCGCGAGGACCTGAACCACACCGGCTCGCACAAGATCAACAATGTGCTGGGGCAGGCGCTGCTCACCAAGCGCATGGGCAAGACCCGGGTCATCGCCGAGACCGGCGCCGGCCAGCACGGCGTCGCCACCGCGACCGCCTGCGCGCTCTTCGGCCTCGAATGCACCATCTACATGGGTGAGATCGACACCGAGCGGCAGGCGCTGAACGTGGCGCGGATGCGGATGCTCGGCGCCGAGGTCATCGCCGTGAGGTCCGGCTCCAGGACCCTGAAGGACGCCATCAACGAGGCGTTCCGCGACTGGGTCGCCAATGTGGACCACACGCACTACCTCTTCGGCACCGTCGCCGGACCGCACCCCTTCCCCGTCATGGTCCGCGACTTCCACCGCGTCATCGGTGTCGAGGCCCGCCGACAGATCCTGGAGCGGACCGGCCGGCTGCCGGACGCCGCCATCGCCTGTGTCGGCGGCGGCTCCAACGCCATCGGGCTCTTCCACGCCTTCATCCCGGACGCGCACGTCCGGCTGATCGGCTGCGAGCCCGCCGGACACGGTGTGGAGACCGGCGAGCACGCGGCGACCCTGACCGCGGGCGAGCCCGGCATCCTGCACGGCTCGCGCAGTTACGTCCTCCAGGACGACGAGGGCCAGATCACCGAGCCGTACTCCATCTCGGCCGGCCTCGACTACCCGGGCATCGGCCCGGAGCACGCGTACCTCAAGGACATCGGCCGCGGCGAGTACCGCGCGGTCACCGATGACGCCGCCATGCAGTCGCTGCGCCTCCTCTCCCGTACCGAAGGGATCATTCCGGCCATCGAGAGCGCCCACGCGCTGGCCGGCGCCCTGGAGGTCGGGAAGGAGCTCGGCAAGGACGGACTGCTCGTGGTCAATCTGTCCGGCCGCGGCGACAAGGACATGGACACGGCAGCCCGCTACTTCGGGCTGTACGACGGGACCGACGGGGTCGTCGAGGCCGATGTGGCCGACGGGGAAGAGGAGGTCACCAAGTGAGCGGCAATGTGGAGTTGTTGAGTTCGTCCCTCGCACAGGCGAAGGCGGAGAACAGGGCCGCGCTCATCGCGTACCTCCCGGCCGGCTTCCCGACCGTCGACGGCGCGATCGCCGCCGTGAAGGCGGTCGTGGCGGGCGGTGCGGACATCGTCGAGGTGGGGCTGCCGCACAGCGACCCGGTGCTCGACGGCCCGGTCATCCAGACCGCCGACGACATCGCCCTGCGCGGCGGTGTGAAGATCGCCGATATGATGCGCACGGTCCGCGAGGCGTACGAGGCGACCGGTGTCCCGATCCTCGTCATGACGTACTGGAACCCGATCGACCGGTACGGCGTCGAGCGCTTCACGGCCGAGCTCGCCGAGGCTGGTGGCGCCGGGTGCATCCTGCCCGACCTGCCCGTCCAGGAGTCCGAACTGTGGCGCGAACACGCTGACAAGCACGGTCTGGCGACCGTCTTCGTCGTCGCGCCGAGCAGCAAGGACGAGCGTCTCGCCACCATCACCGCGGTCGGCTCCGGCTTCGTGTACGCGGCCTCGCTGATGGGTGTCACGGGCACCCGCGAGTCCGTCGGCGAGCAGGCCCAGGACCTGGTCGCGCGCACCCGCGCCACCACGTCCCTCCCGGTCTGCGTGGGACTCGGCGTCTCCAACGCCCGACAGGCCGCCGAGGTCGCGGGCTTCGCCGACGGAGTGATCGTCGGCTCGGCCTTCGTCAAGGGCATGCTCGACGCCCCCGACGAGGAGGCGGGTCTGGCCGCGGTCCGCTCCCTGGCGGGCGAACTCGCCGAAGGCGTTCGAAAGCGCTGAAACGGGTGTAATCCAAATGGGTGGACCTGGCCCCGGGGAGGCACGCACGTGCCTCCCCGGGTCGTTGCTGCGGGTGTGAGCGAGAAGAACGAACAGGGAAAAAGGGCCGCGCGAGACCGGCTCGTCCAGCAGCGGGAGCGCCAGAAGGCGCGCGAGCGCCGCAGGCGCATGCTGATCGTCGGCGCCGGCCTGGTGGGTGTGCTGGCGCTGGCCGCCGTCGTCGGCGTGATCGCCGCGAACACGGGCGACAACGGCAGCAAGAGCAAGACGGCGGGCCCCGCCGTCGCGCCGTCCGGCGCGACCGGCAAGGACAGCCTGGCCATCCAGGTCGGCGCGGACGACGCCCCGTCCACACTCACCATCTGGGAAGACTTCCGCTGCCCGGTCTGCGCCCAGTTCGAGAACGCGTTCCGGGACACCATCCACCAGTTGGAGAGCACCGGACAGATCAAGGTCGAGTTCCACCTCGCCACGATCATCGACGGCAATCTCGGCGGCAGCGGCTCGCTGCGGGCGGCCAACGCCGCGGCCTGCGCACAGGACGTCGGCAAGTTCTCCGCGTACCACGACGTCCTCTACCGCAACCAGCCGCAGGAGTCCGTCGACGCCTTCGCCGACAACGCCAAGCTGATCAAGCTCTCCGGGAAGGTCCCGGGACTCGACACCACCGCCTTCCGCAGCTGTGTGGAGGACGGAAAGCACGACAGCTGGGTACAGAAGTCCAACACGGCGTTCCTGAAGGGCGGATTCGAGGGCACGCCGACCGCGCTGCTCAACGGCGAGTCGATCTTCCCGAAGAAGGGGAACGAACCGATGACCGCGGCCAACCTGAAGAAGTGGGTCGCCGAGGCCAACAAGGTCAACAAGGGCAAGAAGCCGGGCACGGTCACCCCGGCACCGTCGGGATCCTGAGCGGTGACCCAAAGGGGGAACAGATGACCTGCCCGTTACCCAGACGTTGCCGGGTGGGTTGCCGTACGCCCCACCCGGCAAGGTAGCGTCGACCCTGCCATGGACCTTGCTTACATTCCCAGCCCGTCGACCGGCGTGATCGAGCTCGGCCCGATCCCGCTCCGCGGCTACGCGTTCTGCATCATCATCGGTGTCTTCGTCGCCGTCTGGTTCAGCAACAAGCGCTGGATCGCCCGGGGCGGCAGAGCCGGCACCGTTGCCGACATCGCCGTCTGGGCTGTGCCCTTCGGCCTTGTCGGCGGCCGGCTCTACCACGTCATCACCGACTACCAGCTGTACTTCGGTGAGGGTGAGAACTGGGTCGACGCCTTCAAGATCTGGCAGGGCGGCCTCGGCATCTGGGGTGCGATCGCGCTCGGCGCCGTCGGTGCCTGGATCGGCTGCCGCCGCCGCGGGATTCCGCTGCCGGCCTATGCCGACGCGCTCGCCCCTGGTATCGCCCTGGCCCAGGCCTGCGGCCGCTGGGGCAACTGGTTCAACCAGGAGCTCTACGGCAAGCCGACCGATGTGCCGTGGGCGCTGAAGATCAGCGAGGGCCCCAACCGGGTCGCCGGTACGTACCACCCGACGTTCCTGTACGAGTCGCTGTGGTGCATCGGCGTCGCCCTGCTGGTGATCTGGGCGGACCGGCGCTTCAGGCTCGGACACGGCCGGGCGTTCGCGCTGTACGTCGCCGCGTACTGCGCGGGCCGGAGCTGGATCGAGTACATGCGGGTCGACGAGGCCCACCACATCCTGGGCGTACGGCTCAATGTGTGGACCGCGGGAATCGTGTTCGTGCTGGCCGTGGTGTACATCGTGATCTCGGCGAAGGTACGGCCGGGGCGCGAGGAGATCGTGGAACCGAACGCGGTGGACGCCGAGGGCGCGGAGGGCGGTGACGTCGCGGGTGACGCGGACGGTGCCGTTGCGTCTGATGCGGACGCGGACCGCGACGCCGTGTCCGAGGCTGCCCCGGACGCGGACGATGGCGCCGGGCACGCCGAGGACAGTGCCGCGGAGGCGCCGGCGAAGAACGGCACCGCGGAGGCGGCGAAGAACGGCTGAGCCGTTGCGCTTGCAGGTGGGGGCTTCGAACCTTCTGGTTCGGGGCCCCCACGCTTTACGCCGGCCTGCGGCCGAGAGCGTGTCCCTCAATCTCCCCCATAGCCTCCAGGGCATGGGAGGGGACCCTCGGCGGGCTTGATTCCGGCCTCGTGCCGTCGGTGTTCGCGGTCGCCGGGCCCGCGCCGGAACCCGTCCAGCACCTCACCCGTCACCCCGCCTCTGTGCCAGCGACAGCGTGCGGCGGGCCGATGCCACTACCGCCGCGTCGACGAACCGGCCGTCGGGGAGAGCCAGCGCGCCCTCGTCCGTCACGGCCGCCGCCACGATCTCCTTCGCCGCCTCGACCTCCTGTGCCGTCGGGCGGAACGCCCGCTCGATGACCGGGAGCTGGCGGGGATGGATCGCTGCCCGGCCCAGGAAACCCAGCGCGCGGCCATGCGCGCAGGACGCCCGGAGGCCGTCCATGTCCCGTACGTCCGGGAACACCGACTGGGTGGGTGGCGCGAGCCCGGCCGCGCGGGCGGCGACCACGACCCGGCTGCGTGACCAGTTGAGCCCGGCGTCCTCCCGTACCCCCAGATCGGCCCGGAGGTCCGCCTCGCCCAGCGCGATGGAGCGGACCTGGGGGTGGGAGGCGGCGACCGTGTACGCGTGCTCGATGCCGAGCGCCGATTCCAGCAGCGGACAGAGCGCGACACCCGGCGCCACAGCCGCGATGTGATGGACGGACGCCGCATGAGTGATCTTCGGCAGCCGGAGTTCGGCGAGGCCCGGCAGCCCGGCCAGGGCGAGGACGTCCGCCTCGGTGTGGACCCGGACATGGATCGGCACTGCCGTCTCCTCGACCGCCTCGGACAGGAGCTCGGCGGTGGCGGACCGTGCGTACTCCTTACGGTCCGGCGCGACCGCGTCCTCCAGATCGACGATCACCACATCCGCTCCCGAGTCGCGCGCCTTGCGCACCACCTCGGGCCGGTCCCCGGGGACGTACAGCAAGGTGAGGGGGACCGTCGCCGTCACAGGACGTGCTCCGCCCGCAGCGCGGCGATCTCCGGGCCCGACAGACCCAGCCCGGTGAGGATCTCGTCGGTGTCCGCACCGTGTGGCCGGCCCGCCCAGCGGATTGCGCCCGGTGTCCGCGAGAGACGGAACAGGACGTTCTGCATCCGCAGCGGCCCCAGCTCCGGGTCGTCTACCTCGGTGATGGAGCCCAGGGCCCGGTACTGCGGATCCTCCATCACGTCCCGGATGTCGTGGATGGGCGCGATCGCCGCCTCCGCCTTCTCGAACGCGGAGACCGCGTCCTCACGGGTGTGCCGGGCGATCCAGTTGCCGACCGCCTCGTCGAGCTCGTCGGAGTGCTCGGCGCGGGTGGTGCCGGAGCCGAACCAGGGTTCGTCGATCAGCTCGGCCCGGCCGACCAGACGCATGACCCGTTCGGCGATCGACTGCGCGGACGTGGAGACGGCCACCCAGTGGCCGTCCGATGTGCGGTACGTATTGCGCGGGGCGTTGTTCCGGGAGCGGTTGCCGGTGCGCGGTTGTACGTAGCCGAGCTGGTCGTACCAGACCGGCTGCGGGCCGAGCACCGTCAGGATCGGCTCGATGATCGCCATGTCGACGATCTGCCCCTCCCCGGTCCTGTCGCGTCCGGCGAGTGCGGCCATCACGGCGTACGCGGTGGCCAGCGCGGCGATCGAGTCGGCGAGCCCGAACGGCGGCAGTGTGGGCGGCCCATCCGGTTCCCCGGTGATCGCGGCGAATCCGCTCATCGCCTCGGCCAGTGTGCCGAAACCGGGGCGGTGCGCGTACGGGCCGAACTGGCCGAAGCCGGTGACCCTGGCCAGCACCAGCCGCGGGTTGACGGCGTGCAGTTCCGCCCAGCCGAGGCCCCAGCGCTCCAGTGTTCCGGGCCGGAAGTTCTCGATGATCACATCGGTGCCGGCGGCCAGCCGGAGCAGGATGTCGCGTCCGCCGGGGCTGGACAGATCGAGGGTCAGATTGCGCTTGTTGCGGCCGAGCAGCTTCCACCACAGGCCGACGCCGTCCTTCGTGGGGCCGTGCCCGCGCGAGGGATCGGGCTTGCGCGGATGCTCGACCTTGATCACCTCGGCGCCGAAGTCGCCGAGCATGGTGGCGGAGAGGGGGCCTGCGAAGAGCGTGGCGAGGTCGATGACCCGCAGTCCGGTCAGAGGTGCCTGCGCAGTCGCGTTCATGCGGCGTCGATCTCGCTGCGGTACGGCATGGAGGTCGAGGCGCCCGGCCTCTGTACGCAGAGTGCGGCGGCGGACGACGCCCAGGCCAGTGACTCCGGTACGGGCCGTCCCTCGCCGAGGGCCACGGCGAGCGCGCCGACGAAGGTGTCCCCGGCCCCGGTGGTGTCGACGGCGGTGACCTCGGGGGCGGGGAAGAGGACGGGTTCGCTGCCCCGGGCCGCGTAGAAGCAGCCCTTCGAGCCGAGTGTGACGACGACCGCCGGGACCTGGCTGAGCAGGATCTGCGCTGCGGCATGGGGATCCGCGGAGCCGGTGAGCTCGGCCGCCTCGTGCTCGTTGGGGATCAGCAGATCGATGCAGTCGAGGAGTTCGGAAGGCAGGGGCTGTACGGGGGAGGGAGTGAGGATGGTCCGTACGCCCTGGGCGTGGGCCACCCGCGCGCCCTCCATCACGGCGGGCAGCGGCAGCTCCAGCTGGAGGAGCACCGGATCGGCTCCGGCGATGGCGGCCATTTCACCGGGGCCGAGAGCGGTGACGGTGCCGTTGGCGCCGGGGATCACCACGATGGAGCTGGGGCCCATGTCGTCGACGACGATGTGCGCGGTGCCGCTGGGGCCATCCGCGGTGTGCAGCAGATCGGTGTCGACGCCGGCGCTCTCCGGATTCGCCCCGAGCAGGGCGCAATGCTCGTCGGCGCCCACCGCACCGCCGGTTGTGGAGCCGCGAAGCGGCGTAGTACGCAGCGCCCCTGCTTCGGCAGCGGTCAGGGCTTGGCCGTCATGAGGGTCTTCGGACGCAAGTGAGAAGCCGCTTCCTTCGGGGAGGGGAGGAGTCACATTGGTGCTGCCGAGCAGCACCGCGATGCCGGTCATGGGCGCAGTACCTCCTGGTAGGTCAGATCGGCGAGGGTGTCGAAGCCGATGGCATCGAAACCCGGGACGGATGTGGCGAGGCGGTTCTTCAGCGGGGCGGTCCAGCGGGCCGGGAGCGCTGTGGGCCGCCCCGCCAGCAGACCGGCGAGCGAACCGGCAGTTGCACCGTTCGAGTCGGTATCCCAACCACCCGACACGGCACGGCAGATGGAGCCGGAGAAGTCGCCGTCGGCGTGCGTGAGGGCGGCGGCGAGCAGTGCGGCATTGGGCAGCACATGGACCCAGTGGTAGCTGCCGTACTCGGTATGCAGCCGGTCGGCCACCGCGTCGAAGCCGCTCTCGCCGCGGGCCGCCCCGACACCGAAACGCACCGCGTGCGCGAACCGTGAACGGGGCGGGACCACACGCAGCCCGGCGGCCAGAGCGCCGTGCACATCACTCTCACCTCCGGCCGCCTCGGCGAGCGCCGCGGCGGTGAACATCGCCCCGTACACCCCGTTGGCGGTGTGGGTGAGGACGGCGTCCCGGTGCGCCTGCTCCGCCGCGGCCGACGGGTCGCCCGGATGCGTCCAGCCGTGCACATCGGCGCGGATCTGGGCGCCGATCCACTCCCGGAACGGGTTGCGGTATCTGGCGGTGTGCGGGGGCTCGATCCCGTCGAGCAGGTTGCGGTACGCGACTCGCTCGGCGGTGAACGTCCGGCCGGCCGGGAGTTCGTCGAGCCAGAGCCGGGCGAGATCGCAGGTGGTGAAGGACGGGCCGTACCGCTGGAGCAACAGCACAGTGAGGAGGGGGTGGTTGAGGTCGTCATCCTCCGGCATGCCGTCGATGTTCTCGGCCAGGGAGGTGTGTGCGGAGCGTCGGTTCCAGGGGTAGGTGGCGGTGAGTTCGGCGGGCAGACCCTTGGCGGTGAACCAGGTGGCCAGCGGCCAGTTGCCGGTGGCGCGCGCCAGTGCGCGGATGCCGGCGAGCGGCAGTTTCTCGACGGGTTTGCCGAGCAGACAGCCGGCGGCCCGGCCCAGCCAGGCGGCGTGCAGACGGTCCTGACTCACCGGCGGCGGGTCCGTGCGGGGGACCGGCCAGTTGGGGCAGGCGGCCCGGATCGCGGTCAGCTCCGTCGGCTCGTCAGCCTCCAATGGTGATTCCAGCAGGGCGAGTTCGTCGAGCAGTCGTTCGGCGAGTGCCCGCAGCTCGGGTGCGGCAGGGGTCGACGCGCCCGCGCGCTCCGGGGCGGGGGCGCCGCCCGCCTCGTGCCACCGGCGCGCGATGGCCCGCGCGTCCCGTCCGTCCTCGGCCGCCTGACGCAGCTCGTGCCCGACCAGGTCCTCGGGCTGCACCCACGTCACCCGTACCTTCATGGCGTACCCACCAGCGCGGCGAACGCCGACTCGTGTGCGCGGCGTCGGGCCGTGTCCCGTACGAACACGTCGCGGGAGACGTCGGCCAGAGTCCGCGCGGGGGCGTGCAGATCGAGCCGACTGGCCTCGGCGACCGTTTTCACCCAGGTGGCGGGGATCGCCCGCTCACCGTGGAGCGCGCCCGCGATCGCGCCGCTCATCGTGGCGATCGAGTCGCAGTCCCGGCCGTAGTTGACCGAGCCGAGGACCGCGTGCCGGTAGTCGCCGTCCGCGACCAGCAGCATGCCGAGCGCGATCGGGAGCTCCTCGATGGAGTGCAGGCGGGACGGCCGGCGGGCGCCGAGGGACGGGGCGCGGTAGTCGGGGCCGACGGTGTCGAAGGGTGCGACGGCGGTACGCAGCGGGGTCAGCGCCGACTCGAAGTCGCGGTGCCGTACGGCCACTTCGCACACCGCCTCGATGGCGGCACGCGTCCCGTCCTTGGCGAGCGACAGACAGGTGTCGACGACGGTGGCCGGCGTCGCGTCCGGGGCGCAGGCGGCGGCGACGGCCGCCGCGAGGACTCCGGCCGCCTCCCTGCCGTACGAGGACTGATGGGCGCCGGCGACATCCAGCGCCTCGGCGTACGCGGCCTGCGGGTGGGCGGCGTTGACCAGCCCGACCGGTGCCATGTACATCGCCGCACCGCAGTTGACGATGTTTCCGGAGCCCGCCTCGCGCGGATCGACATGCCCGTAGTGCAGCCGCGCGACGATCCACTTCTCGGCGAGGAAGATCCGCTGGAGCGGTAGCGCGTCGGCCTCCAGCTCCGGGATCCAGCGGGGGGTGGAGATCAGCTCCGGTACGAGATGATCGGCGACCGCGTACGCGTCGAGATGGTCGCGCACGGCGCCGTACACCCGCACCAGCGCATGGGTCATCAAGGTGTCGTCGGTGACGTGTCCGTCGCCCTTGTGGTACGGGGCGATGGGGCGGGCGGTACGCCAGTCGTCGCCGTCCCACGGGCCGACGAAGCCGCTGATCCGCCCGCCGTGGCGTGCCACGATCTGCTCGGGGGACCGGCCCTCGACCGGACCGCCGAGCGCGTCGCCGACCGCGGCGCCGACGAGCGCTCCCGCGATCCGTTCATCAAGTGTGAGTGCCGTGGTCTTCGCCTCGGACCGCATGGGCGTCGTGGATGTCATGTCCGAATTGTCCACCCGAGGGCTTCGGTTCCGTGTCTGCCAGCAGCCCGGCGAGTTCGATGAGATCGGTCCCCGCGAGTCGGGGCAGCGCGCAGCCCGCCAGGGTGCGGCAGGCCTCGCGCCAGCCGTCCGGGAGGGCGCCGATGCCGCCGAGCGCGCCGGTCAGAGCACCGGCCAGCGCGGGCGCCGAGTCGGCCACCCGTGACAGGCATGCCGCCGCGGGAATGGCCTGGGCGATCTGGCCGCGGGCCGCGGTGGCCAGGGCGAGGGCGACCGGGACGGTCTCGGCGGCGGCGATCCCGTAGCTGTAGACGTGGTCCACGATCTGATGCTCCAGCACCGGTACGAGGGCGAACGCGCCGGCCGCCTCGCCGACGAAGTCGCGGGCGATCCGGACGGCGTGGGCGGCGTTGCGGGCGATCTCCGTGCCGTCGGGGAGCTGGGCGAGCGCGGCGTTCACCGCGGTGTCCACGTCCGCACCGCCCAGGGCTTCGGCGATCGCGGCCGCCATCGCGCGGGCACCGTGCACACCGTCGCCGTCCTGGGTGTAGCGGGCGTCGAACTCGGCGAGGTCGGCGGCTGCGACGGGGTCCGCGGGGTGGACGACGGCGAGCACGGCGGCCCGTACGCAGGCCGCGTCGTCGAAGTAGTGCGGGTTGTCGTGCCCGGTGGCGGGCGGGCGCAACCCGGCGGCGAGATTGCCGAGCCCGGCCCGCACCGAGATCCGGGCGCGCAGGGGGAGCACCGCGGACTCGACCTCGGGGGCACGGGCGGCAGCCGCGGCGACCTCGGCCGCCAGAGCGTTCCAGGCGGCGTCGACGGCGGCCCGCATCCGGCGTTCGGGGGACAGCCCGTGCAGCGGACCGGCCGCCGAGGTGAGCACGGTCCCGGCGGCGAACGCCGCCCATTCGGCGTCGTCGGAGGGCCCGAGGCGCAGGGGTTCGGGCGGCTGGTTGAGCGCGATGGGTACGGGCAGCGTGGTCGTGGCGTTCTGCTCGGCGAAGGTGTCGAGCTCCCGGGTGAGGCGCCGGGTCCACTCGGGCATCCTGGCGGCCCGGTGCCGCGCGGCCGGCCACCCGGCGGCGTCCCCGGAGGCGAGCCCGAGCAACAGCCCCTCGATCCGGGCTCTGTGCCCGGGGGCGGGACGGGTACGGATACGGGAGGCGGCGGTGCGGGGGGCGTCGTGCGGGGCGTCCCGGTGGGGGTCCTCCTGAGTGGCGCGCGCGGTGGTCATCACTCCACCACCGTTCCGCCCGTGGTGGGGGAGGCGGCTGACGAGGTGCCGGGTGGCGCGTACTCGGTGCCGGTGTCGGTGTCCCGCGCCGGGTTGCCCTCCGGTGTACCGGCGTCGTCCCGCGCGTCCTGGTACACCTCGTCCGCGTCGTCCGGGGTGAGCAACTCCGCGATGTCCAGGACGTGGTAGCCCCGCATCGACGGCAGGCAGCTGCCCCGGACCGGGCCGATCGCCTCCCCCCAGTGCCGCGGAATCGCGGATGCCCCGTGCAGGGCGCCGGCCAGTGCCCCCGCCACCGCGGCCGTCGTGTCCGCGTCGCGGCCCATGTTGACCGCGGTCAGCACCGCCGTACGGAAGTCGCCGCGCGCCGCCGCGAACGCGCCGAAGGCCAGGCCGACCGCCTCGGGCGCCAGGTCCGTCCACGGATAGCCGCCGACGACAACCGCGGAGCGCACCGCGCGTTCCCTGGTGAGCCGGTCGGGGTACGTGCGTTGTGCGGCCGCCACCGCGCGCCGCAGCGAACGCGCTGTCCAGGAGTCCATGGGAACGACGGACAGCGCGGCGGCGATCACCGACGCGACCCCGGCACCCACCATCGCAGCGGCCACCCCGGCCGCCACCGCCTGGCCGCCGTAGATGCCCTCCCCGTCATGGCTGACCCGCCCGTCCACCGCGACCAGCCGCGCCGCCTCGTCCGGCCGGCCCGCCGCGAAGACGCCGAACGGCGCCGCCCGCATCGCCAGGCCGTCGCTCCAGGCATGCCGGTGCTGGGCGGAGATCGGGGCGGCGAGGCCCCGGCGCAGATTCTCCAGTGTGCCGCGCTCACTGAACCCGGCGCCGCGGAACGGCCCCTCGTCCAGGTCGGCGATCCACAGATGCCAGGCCCGCTCCACATGGGTGACGGTCAACGCCGAACCGTGCCGGGCGAGCAGCAGCCCGGAGAAGATCGCGTACTCCGTGTCGTCCGTACCCGCGGGGTCGTCGCTCACGAAGCCCTCGATCCGGCCCCAGCGACGACGGATCTCGGACGGCCGCAGATTCTCCGCCGGTGCGCCCAGCGCGTCACCGACCGCGAGACCGAGCAGGGAGCCCCGGGCCCGGTCGCCCAGGTCTCCCCGCGACACCTCGCCCCGGTCCGTGCCGCCCCGTACCGCCGCCTCCGTACCGCCCGTCCGCGGCTCTGCCGGATTTCCTGCAATCAACTCCATCGCGTCGACCCTTCGCTCACACCGAGCCAGTTCTCGTACCTGCTCGATCTGTGCCACGCGGAGCCCCGACAGAGGCCGATAATCGCAACAAAAGGGCCAGTCGGATGACGGCTCAGAGGCAGTAAGTCAGGCCGTACTTACCTGGTCGCAGGGGCAGGTAAGTACGGCCTGCCTTGCTGGCGGGGGGCCTTTTTCGTGCGTACTTTCGATGGTGTTGAGCGGGGGCGGAGCGTGTGAAACCCGCTGCCGGAGAAGGGGAGAGCTGTGTCCATCATCGAGACCGACGCCGTACTGCACGAGGCGCACCGCGACAACCACAGCCACCGCGATGTGAACGGCGGCTGGCTGCGCCCGGCGGTGTTCGGCGCCATGGACGGGCTGGTCTCCAACCTCGCGCTGATGACCGGCGTCGCGGGCGGTGCCGTCTCCCAGCAGACGATTGTGATCACCGGTCTGGCGGGTCTGGCCGCCGGCGCGTTCTCCATGGCGGCGGGCGAATACACCTCCGTCGCCTCGCAGCGCGAGCTCGTCGAGGCCGAACTCGACGTCGAGCGGCGCGAGTTGCGCAAGCATCCCAAGGACGAGGAGCGGGAGCTCGCCCAGCTCTACGAGTCCCGTGGCGTCGAGCCCGAGCTCGCCCGCGAGGTCGCACGGCAGCTGTCGCGCGACCCGGAGCAGGCCCTGGAGATCCACGCCCGCGAGGAGCTCGGCATCGACCCGGGCGATCTGCCCTCGCCGCTCGTCGCCGCCGTTTCGTCGTTCGGCGCGTTCGCGCTGGGGGCCCTGCTGCCCGTACTGCCGTATCTGCTCGGTGCGAGTGCGCTGTGGCCGGCCGTGCTGCTCGCGCTGGTCGGGCTGTTCGCCTGCGGTGCGGTGGTGGCCAGGGTGACGGCGCGCAGCTGGCTGTACAGCGGGCTGCGTCAGCTGGTGCTGGGCGGGGCCGCGGCAGCGATCACCTACGGTCTGGGCACGCTGTTCGGTGTGGCCGCCGGAAGCTAGCTCCCGAGGCAAGAGCGTGACATAGCCCGTCCGGCTGAAAGCTTTGTCCTCCAGATGCCGGTCGGTCTTATTTCCGTAACGTGTCCGCCATCCGTGTGACGTACGTCTTGGCGTCCGCCTCTGGGCGGACGGCTTCACCCGGCGTAAAATGAGTCCCTATACAAGGCTGCGCATAGTTAGCCGTTACCTGGCGGTTTCGTTTCCTTTGCCGCTGGGCATGAGCCGTAGACACCGCAGGCAACGACGCCTGCTCTCTGCGGTCCCCCTCGGGCGCCGATTCTCCGACTGCGACCCACCCTCACCGCCTCACACGGTGTCCGCATGTTGGAACGAGCTATCCGCTTCTTGAGAAGCGCCCCATCATGTAACCAGCACGAAATTTCGCAGAGGGCCAACGTCGTCCCTCGGCACTGCATATGCCACGACGACGACGGGAGAGCCGATGCGTACCGACGCCTGGTCGCCCATGGACGGTCGCCCCGCCCAGCAGGGGATGTACGACCCCCGTAACGAGCACGACGCCTGTGGTGTCGGGTTCGTGGCCACTCTGACCGGTGTGGCCAGCCATGAGCTGGTCGAGCAGGCGCTGACCGTACTGCGCAACCTCGAACACCGCGGTGCCACCGGATCCGAGCCCGACTCCGGCGACGGCGCCGGAATCCTCCTCCAGGTCCCGGACGCCTTCCTCCGCGACGAGGTCGCCTTCGACCTCCCCGAGGCCGGTGCCTACGCCGTCGGAATCGCCTTCCTGCCCGCGGACGACTCCACCGAGGCCGTGCGGAAGCTGGAGAAGATCTCCGTCGAGGAGGGCCTCAAGGTTCTCGGCTGGCGCGAGGTCCCGGTCACCCCGGACATCCTCGGCAACGGCGCCCGCGCCACCATGCCCGAATTCCGCCAGATCTTCGTCGCGGACGGCGAGAGCACCGGCATCGCGCTCGACCGCAAGGCCTTCGTGCTGCGCAAGCGCGCCGAGCGGGAGGCCGGGGTGTACTTCCCCTCGCTGTCCGCCCGCACGATCGTCTACAAGGGCATGCTCACCACGGGGCAGCTGGAGCCGTTCTTCCCGGACCTCTCAGACCGCCGTTTCGCCACCGCCGTCGCACTGGTCCACTCGCGCTTCTCCACGAACACCTTCCCGAGCTGGCCGCTCGCCCACCCGTACCGCTTCGTCGCGCACAACGGCGAGATCAACACGGTCAAGGGCAACCGCAACTGGATGAAGGCCCGTGAGTCCCAGCTCGCCTCCAGCCTCTTCGGGGCTGCGCAGCTGGACCGGATCTTCCCCGTCTGCACCCCGGACGCCTCCGACTCCGCCTCCTTCGACGAGGTCCTGGAGCTGCTCCACCTCGGTGGCCGCTCGCTGCCGCACTCGGTGCTGATGATGGTCCCCGAGGCGTGGGAGAGCCCCGAATCCATGAACGCCATGGACACGGCCCGGCGCGCCTTCTACCAGTACCACTCCACGATGATGGAGCCCTGGGACGGCCCGGCCTGCGTCACCTTCACCGACGGCACCCAGGTCGGCGCGGTCCTGGACCGCAACGGTCTGCGCCCCGGCCGCTACTGGGTCACCGACGACGGCCTCGTTGTGCTTTCCTCCGAGGTCGGTGTCCTGGACATCGACCCCGCGAAGGTCGTCCGCAAGGGCCGCCTCCAGCCCGGCAGGATGTTCCTCGTCGACACGGCCGAGGGCCGCATCATCGAGGACGACGAGATCAAGGCCGGCCTCGCCGCCGAGCAGCCGTACCAGGAGTGGCTGGAGGCCGGCGAGATCGAGCTGGAGGACCTCCCCGAGCGGGAGCACATCGTGCACACGCACGCCTCCGTCACCCGCCGCCAGCAGACCTTCGGCTACACCGAGGAAGAGCTCCGCGTCATCCTCGCGCCGATGGCCCGCACCGCCGGCGAGCCGCTCGGCTCCATGGGCACGGACTCGCCGATCGCCGCCCTCTCCGAGCGTCCGCGACTGCTCTTCGACTACTTCACCCAGCTGTTCGCGCAGGTCACCAACCCGCCGCTGGACGCCATCCGCGAGGAGCTCGTCACCTCGCTGCGCTCCTCGCTCGGCCCGCAGGGCAACCTGCTGGAGCCGACCGCCGCGTCGTGCCGCAGCGTCACGCTGCCGTTCCCGGTGATCGACAACGACGAGCTGGCCAAGCTGATACACATCAATGCCGACGGCGACATGCCGGGCATGAAGGCCGCCACGCTCTCCGGTCTCTACCGGGTCGGCGGCAGCGGTGAGGCGCTCGCCGCCCGGATCGAGCAGATCTGTACCGAGGTCGACGCAGCCATAGAGGACGGCGCCCGTCTGGTCGTCCTGTCCGACCGGCATTCCGACGCCGAGCACGCACCGATCCCGTCGCTGCTGCTCACCTCGGCCGTCCACCACCACCTCATCCGCACCAAGCAGCGCACCCAGGTGGGTCTGCTGGTCGAGGCCGGAGACGTCCGCGAGGTCCACCACGTCGCGCTGCTGATCGGTTACGGCGCCGCCGCGGTCAACCCGTACCTGGCGATGGAGTCCGTCGAGGACCTGGTCCGCGCCGGTACGTTCATCGAGGGCATCGAGCCCGAGAAGGCCATCCGGAACCTGATCTACGCGCTCGGCAAGGGCGTCCTGAAGGTCATGTCCAAGATGGGCATCTCGACCGTCGCCTCCTACCGCGGTGCCCAGGTCTTCGAGGCCGTCGGCCTGGACGAGGACTTCGTCGCGAAGTACTTCAACGGCACCGCGACCAAGATCGGCGGCGCCGGACTCGACGTCGTCGCCAAGGAGGTCGCCGCCCGGCACGCCAAGGGCTACCCCGCCTCCGGCATCTCTGCCTCGCACCGCGCGCTGGAGATCGGCGGCGAGTACCAGTGGCGCCGCGAGGGCGAGCCGCACCTGTTCGACCCGGAGACGGTCTTCCGCCTCCAGCACGCCACGCGCAACAAGCGGTACGACATCTTCAAGAAGTACACGGACCGGGTGAACGAGCAGTCCGAGCGCCTGATGACGCTGCGTGGTCTGTTCGCCCTAAAAACAAACGAGAACGGCAAGAGCGACCGCGAGGCGATCTCGATCGACGAGGTCGAGTCCGTCTCCGACATCGTCAAGCGCTTCTCCACCGGCGCCATGTCGTACGGCTCGATCTCCCGCGAGGCGCACGAGACCCTCGCCATCGCCATGAACCAGCTGGGCGGCAAGTCCAACACCGGTGAGGGCGGCGAGGACGCGGACCGGCTCTACGACCCGGCACGCCGCTCGTCCATCAAGCAGGTCGCCTCCGGCCGCTTCGGTGTGACCAGCGAGTACCTGGTCAACGCGGACGACATCCAGATCAAGATGGCGCAGGGTGCCAAGCCCGGAGAGGGCGGCCAGCTGCCCGGCCACAAGGTCTACCCGTGGGTCGCCAAGACCCGGCACTCCACCCCGGGCGTCGGTCTGATCTCGCCGCCGCCGCACCACGACATCTACTCCATCGAGGACCTGGCTCAGCTGATCCACGACCTCAAGAACGCCAACCCGGCGGCCCGCATCCACGTGAAGCTGGTCTCCGAGGTCGGTGTCGGCACGGTCGCCGCGGGTGTCTCCAAGGCACATGCGGACGTCGTCCTGATCTCCGGCCACGACGGCGGAACCGGCGCCTCCCCGCTCACCTCGCTGAAGCACGCGGGCGGCCCCTGGGAGCTCGGCCTCGCCGAGACCCAGCAGACCCTGCTGCTCAACGGCCTGCGCGACCGCATCGTCGTGCAGACCGACGGCCAGCTGAAGACCGGCCGCGACGTCGTCATCGCCGCGCTGCTGGGCGCCGAGGAGTTCGGTTTCGCGACCGCGCCGCTCGTCGTCTCCGGCTGCGTCATGATGCGTGTCTGCCACCTCGATACCTGCCCGGTCGGGATTGCCACCCAGAACCCGGTCCTGCGGAGTCGTTTCTCCGGCAAGGCCGAGTACGTCGTCAACTTCTTCGAGTTCATCGCCCAGGAAGTCCGCGAGCTCCTCGCCGAGCTCGGCTTCCGTACGATCGAAGAGGCCGTCGGCCACGCCGAACTGCTGGACACCGACCGTGCGATCACGCACTGGAAGGCGCAGGGCCTCGACCTGGAGCCCCTGTTCTACGTCCCGGAGCTGCCCGAGGGCGCGGTCCGCCACCAGCAGATCGAGCAGGACCACGGTCTCGCCAAGGCACTCGACAACGAGCTGATCAAGCTCGCCGCCGACGCCCTGAACGCGGAGAGTGCCGAGGACGCCCAGCCGGTCCGGGCCCAGATCGCGATCCGGAACATCAACCGGACCGTCGGCACCATGCTCGGCCACGAGGTGACGAAGAAGTTCGGCGGTGCGGGCCTGCCCGAGGACACCATCGACGTCACCTTCACCGGCTCCGCCGGCCAGTCGTTCGGCGCGTTCCTGCCGAGCGGTGTGACGCTGCGCCTGGAAGGCGACGCCAACGACTACGTCGGCAAGGGCCTCTCCGGCGGCCGCGTCATCGTCCGCCCGGACCGTGGCGCAGACCACCTCGCCGAGTACTCCACCATCGCGGGCAACACCATCGCCTACGGCGCCACCGGCGGCGAACTGTTCCTCCGCGGCCGGACCGGCGAGCGGTTCTGCGTCCGCAACTCCGGCGCGACGGTCGTCTCGGAAGGCGTGGGCGACCACGGCTGCGAGTACATGACCGGCGGTCACGCCGTCGTACTCGGCGAGACCGGGCGCAACTTCGCCGCGGGTATGTCGGGCGGTGTCGCGTACGTCATCGACCTGGACCGCGACAGCGTCAACGTCGGCAACCTCGACGCGATCGAGGCACTCTCCGACACCGACAAGCAGTGGCTGCACGATGTGGTGCGCCGCCACCAGGAGGAGACCGGTTCCACGGTCGCCGAGAAGCTGCTTGCCGAGTGGGACACCGCGGTGGCCCGCTTCAGCAAGATCATCCCGTCCACCTACAAGGCAGTGCTCGCCGCCAAGGACGCCGCTGAGCTCGCCGGTCTCTCCGAACAGGAGACCACCGAGAAGATGATGGAGGCGGCGACCAATGGCTGACCCCAAGGGCTTCCTGACCACCGGGCGCGAGGTCGCCAAGACCCGCCCCGTGGGAGAGCGCGTCAAGGACTGGAACGAGGTCTACGTTCCGGGCTCGCTGCTCCCGGTCATCAGCAAGCAGGCCGGCCGCTGCATGGACTGCGGCATCCCGTTCTGCCACAACGGCTGCCCGCTCGGAAACCTCATCCCCGAGTGGAACGACTACGCCTACCGCGAGGACTGGACCGCGGCGTCCGAGCGCCTGCACGCCACGAACAACTTCCCGGAGTTCACCGGGCGGCTCTGCCCGGCCCCGTGCGAGTCGGCGTGTGTGCTCGGCATCAACCAGCCGGCCGTCACCATCAAGAACGTCGAAGTCTCCATCATCGACAAGGCGTGGGACAGCGGAGACGTGACCCCGCAGCCGCCCGAGCGGCTCTCCGGCAAGACCGTCGCCGTCATCGGCTCGGGCCCGGCGGGTCTCGCCGCGGCCCAGCAGCTGACCCGGGCCGGCCACACGGTCGCCGTCTTCGAGCGCGCGGACCGCATCGGAGGTCTTCTCCGGTACGGCATCCCCGAGTTCAAGATGGAGAAGTCGCACATCAACCGCCGCATCGAGCAGATGCGTGCGGAAGGCACCAAGTTCCGTACGGAGGTGGAGATCGGCAAGGACGTCGACGCCGCCAAGCTCCGCCGCCGCTACGACGCGGTCGTCATCGCCGCCGGTGCCACCGTCTCCCGCGATCTGCCCGTTCCGGGCCGTGAGCTGAACGGCGTGCACTTCGCCATGGAGTACCTGCCGCTCGCCAACAAGGTGCAGGAGGGCGACCTGACGGTCTCCCCGATCACCGCCGAGGGCAAGCACGTCGTCGTCATCGGCGGCGGCGACACCGGAGCCGACTGTGTCGGCACCGCCCACCGCCAGGGCGCGCTCTCCGTCACCCAGCTGGAGATCATGCCGCGGCCGGGTGAGGACCGGAACGCCAACCAGCCCTGGCCGACCTTCCCGATGCTCTACAAGGTCACCTCCGCGCACGAGGAGGGCGGCGAGAGGGTCTACTCCGTCTCCACCACCCACTTCGAGGGCGACGAGCACGGCAACGTCCAGGCCCTGCACCTGGTCGAGGTGGAGTTCAAGGACGGCAAGCTGGAACAGAAGCCCGGCACCGAGCGGAATATCCCCGCGCAGCTGGTCACCCTCGCGATGGGCTTCACGGGCACCGACCAGTCCAACGGCCTGGTCCAGCAGTTCGGCCTGGAGCTCGACGAGCGCGGCAATGTCGCGCGCGACGAGGACTACGCCACCAACGTCGACGGAGTCTTCGTCGCCGGTGACGCGGGCCGTGGCCAGTCCCTCATCGTGTGGGCCATCGCCGAGGGCCGCTCCGCGGCACGCGGTGTGGACCGCTTCCTGACCGGAGCCAGCGCACTGCCGGCCCCGATCCGCCCGACGGACCGTGCTCTGATGGTCTGATCACGGCACACATAGACGTCCCGTACAAAGGCGTACGGAACTGAACGCGGCGCCTGCCCGTCCCCGACCGGACGATCTCGGCAGGCGCCGTGGCGCGTCCCGGGGACGGGCGCAGGCTCTCACCCCGTCAGCGCGGATGTCTTGAGCACCACCAGCAGCACCAGCACGGCGAGCAGCACCACACCCGCGGCGGCCTGGATCGTCGTACGCCGATTCGCCGGGGCGTACGCGTACGCGACCGTGACGATGCCGCCCGTCAGCAGCCCGCCCAAGTGGCCCTGCCACGAGGTGAATCCGGCCGAGATCAGCATCCAGATCAGGAACCCGGCCATGAACCGGTTCACCGCCTGCATATCGCGTCCGAGGCGCCGGTTGATGACGTAGAACGCCGCACCGAGACCGAAGATCGCACCCGAGGCACCCACCGTGCCGTCGAACGGCGCGATCAGATACACCAGGACCGAACCGCCCAGCGCGGACAGCAGATACAGCGCGAGGTAGCGGGCCCGGCCCAGCTGCTCCTCGACGACCCGGCCCAGATTCCACAGCGCGTACATGTTGAAGAGGATGTGCAGTACTCCGAACGGCAGCGAGCCGAAGGACGACCCGTCCGGCGGGAGATGCAGGAAGGCCCCGGTCAGCAGCCGGTACCACTCGCCGTCCACCACGCCGATCACATCGAAGCCGGGGAAGTCCCCGGCCTCGTAGACGTACTGGTCTCCGTCCGGGCCGTTCAGCCCCGCACCGAGCATCGCGAACCGGTCGACGATCCCCGGGCGGACCAACTCGCCCAGATACGCCAGGATGTTCAGGCCCATCAGTACATACGTGACGAGCGGCACCGCGGTCCTCGACACCGCACCGCCGAACACCGTGCGCGCCTGCCGGACCGAACGCTGCCCCTCCTTCACGCACTCCACGCAGTGGTGACCGACAGCGGCCTCACGCATGCAGTCGGGGCAGATGAACCGTTCACAGCGGGTGCAGCTCACATACGTCTCGTACGACGGATGGCGAAAGCAGGTGGTGACCGCGGCCTCCACGGCAGGCTCCTTCACGGGTGGGCGGACACGAGCGGCCGGTGGGGACGGCGGCGATCAAGATAGCGAACACCGCCGCCCCGGGCATATCCGGGTGCCTTACGCTCAGGGTTCTGACACGTCGAGGATCGGAGAATCCGCATGGCCGGCTCGTCCGCCGCAACAGGTCCGGCCATCAGCCTCCGCAAGATCGAGGAGACCGCACCCGCGCTGGTCAGCCTCTACAAGAGTGCTTCCGTCCCGCTGACGAAGCACGGCTTGGGCGGGGAGCGCGCAGCGGTATATCTGGTGCTCGACTACTCCGGCTCCATGAAGGAGTACTACACGGACGGCAGCGTCCAGGCCCTGGCCGACCGGGTGCTGGGTCTTTCGGCACATCTGGACGACGACGGCCGCGTACCGGTCGTCTTCTTCTCCACCGATGTCGACGCCGTCACCGACATTGCCCTGGACACCCACCGCGGCCGGATCGACGAGATCGTGGCGGGCCTGGGGCACATGGGGAAGACCAGCTACCACCTGGCCATGGACGCCGTCATCGACCACTACATCGACAGCGGCTCGACCGCCCCCGCGCTCGTCGTCTTCCAGACGGACGGCGGCCCGATCAGCAAGCACGCGGCGGAACGCTATCTGTGCAAGGCGGCGAAACTGCCACTGTTCTGGCAGTTCATCGGCTTCGGCAACAAGCGGAGTACGCAGTTCGACTTCCTGCACAGGCTCGACGAACTGGCCGTGCCCGCCAAGCGCCCCATAGACAACGCCGGCTTCTTCCACGCCGGACTCGACCCGCGCAAGGTCCCGGACGCCGAACTGTACGACCGGCTGGTCGCCGAATTCCCGCAGTGGCTGGCTGCGGCCCGGGCACAGGGGATCGTCAAGTGACGGCCCGGGTGCTGCGGGCGGCCGACCGCACGGCCACGCCCTGGAAGAACGGCGGGGGAGTCACCCGCGAGATCGCGGCGTCCCCCGAGGGCGCGCCGCTGGACGCCTTCGACTGGCGGGTCAGCCTCGCCGATGTGTCCCGGGACGGGCCGTTCTCCTCGTTCCCCGGGGTCGACCGCACACTGACCGTGGTCGAGGGTGCCGGGATGGACCTCATGGTGGGCGGCGAGCACCACATCGTCGACGAGCAGTACTGGCCGCACGACTTCCCCGGTGACCTGGAGACGGAGGGCCGGCTGCTCGGTGGCCCGGTCGTGAACTTCAATGTGATGTACCGCAGGGAGCGTACGAGCGCGGAGGTCGCGGTGGTACGCGGCACCGTCCGGCTGTCGGTGCCTCAGGGCGGGACGGTTCTGGCCGTCGCGCTGGAGGACGGTGCGGTGGTCGACGGCCAGGACATCGAACTTGACCGCTACGACGCGTTGCTGGCGCAGGGTGAATCGCCGGGAGCGCTGCGGACGCTGGGTTGGGCGCTGGTGGTCACCCTGTCGAGCAGATGAGCAGGTACAGGCCGGGAAATCCAGACAGAAGATGTCGGGATTCCAGGCTTTCATGGCCTCATGACATCGAGTTCCTGGGAAGAGTTCCGGTCGGCGCAGCCGGCCTTCGCCGACGCCGTTCAGGCCCGTTTCGGGCAGTACAAGCACCATGTCCTGGCGACCCTGCGCAAGGACGGATCGCCGCGCGTGACCGGCCTCGAAGTGGATTTCCGGCTGGGTGAGCCGTTCCTCGGCATGATGCCCAACTCGCGCAAGGCGCTGGACCTGCTGCGCGATCCACGCTTCGCGGTGCAGGCCAATCCGGGACCGGACGCCGAGATGGCGGACGGCGACGTCCGGGTCTCCGGCCGGGCCGTGGAGGTGACCGACCCCGCTGTGCTGGCCCGCTTCATCGAGGAGGTGAAGCCGCCGGAACCTTTCCACCTCTTCCGGGTGGAGCTGACCGAGGTGGTACGCACCGGTCTCGAAGGCGGCGACACCCTGGTCATCCAGGTATGGCGCCCCGGTCACCCGCTGCGCACCTTCCGAAGGGGCAACGACGACGGCTCACTGAGCGAAATCCTCTGACATGGGGGGCCGGGCGGCAGACGCGGCCGGCCCGTCGGCGAGCGCCCGCGCCCGGCACGCCCCCGGCGTCGCCCACGCGTCCCGCAGCGGTCGCGCCTTCCGCAGCCACAGCGACAGATCCAGCTCCTGCGTGTATCCCACCGCACCGTGCAACTGCAGTGCCGCCCGCGCCGCCGCGTACCCCGCCTCGCCCGCCGTCACCTTGGCCGCCGCCACCCCCGCACCGGCGTCCGGCGCATCCCCGGCGAGCGCGAGCGCCGCCCCGTACAGCAACGGGCGGGCGAACTCCAGCCCGATCAGCGTGTCCGCGAGCCGGTGCTTGACCGCCTGGAAGGAGCCGATCGCCGTACCGAACTGGGTGCGCTGCTTCACATACGCGACCGTGGCCCGCAGCAGCGCCTCGCCCGTGCCGAGCGCCTGCGCGGCCGTGGCGAACGCCGCCCACCGAGCAGCCCGCCCCGCGGCCTGCGCCACCCGGGGCCCGGATGCGAGCAGCTCCCCGCCCGGCCCGGGGCGCCACAGCCGCCGGGCCGGGTCGGACGACGCGCTGAGCGCGCCGGGCCCGGGTGCGAGCCGCAGCTCGTCGCCGGTCACAGTGAACACCGCGTCCACGGCATCCGCGTCCAGCGCATACGGCCCGTACCCGTCCATCCGGAGCGTCGCCGATGCCGCACCGGACGCCAGCCGCGGCAGCCACTCCTTGGCCGCCGCGCCGCCCACACCCCCCAGCAGCACCCCGGCCGCAACCGTCTCCACGACCGGCCCCGGCACCGCGTGCCGCCCCAACTCGGTGAAGGCGACCGCGAGTTCGACCGGCAGTGGTCCGACGCCCTCGTACGCCTCCGGTACCGCCAGGGCGAACACCCCCGCCTGTGCCAGCCGTGCCCACAGGGCCCTGCCCGGTCCGTGGTTCCCGGCGGCCCAGGCGCGCACCACCGCAGGGGTGTCCGAGGCGGTCAGCATCGCGTCCAGCGAGCGGGCGAACTCCCGCTGCTCGTCGTCGAGGAGGAAACGCATCAGCGCCGTCCCTTCGGCAGGCCGAGCAGCCGCTCGGCGATGATGTCGCGCTGGATCTCGTTCGTACCGGCGTAGATGGGGCCCGCGAGGGAGAAGACGTACCCCTCGGCCCACTCGGACTCCGCCAGCTCCGCGTCCGGGCCCAGCAGATCGAGCGCCGTCTCGTGCAGAGCGATGTCGTACTCGGACCAGAACACCTTGTTCAGGCTGGACTCCGCGCTGATGTCCGCCCCCGCCGCGAAGCGTGAGGCGTTGGTGCAGGTGAAGAGCTGATACGCGCGCGCCCCGATCACCGCGTCCGCCACCCGGTCCCGCAGCGCCGTGTCGGACGGGTCGCCGTGAGTGCGCCACAGCTCGGCCAGCCGGTCCGCGGCGGCCAGGAAGCGGCCGGGGGAGCGGAGCGTCAGTCCGCGCTCGTTGCCCATTGTCGACATGGCGATACGCCAGCCCTGTCCGGGCTCCCCGATGATGTCCTCGTCCGGTACGAACACCTCGTCCAGGAACAGCTCGGCGAAGGCGGGCTTGCCGTCGAGTCGCCCGATCGGCCGGACCGAAACCCCCGGCGCCGACAGGTCGAACATCAGATACGTCAGCCCGTGGTGCGGCTTCGCGGCCTCGGGATCCGTACGGAAGATGCCGAACGCCCGGTCCGCGAACGCGGCCCGCGAGGACCAGGTCTTCTGCCCCGAGAGCAGCCAGCCGCCGTCCGTGCGCACCGCCCGTGAGCGCAGTGACGCCAGGTCCGATCCCGACTCCGGCTCGGACCAGGCCTGCGCCCAGATCACCTCCCCGCTCGCCATCGACGGCAGGACCCGGGCCCGTTGCTCCTTTGTGGCGTGGTCGAAGAGCGTCGGGGCGAGAAGGCTGATGCCGTTCTGCGAGACCCGGCCGGGGCCGCCCGCCGCGTAGTACTCCTCCTCGAATATCAGCCACCGGAAGATGTCGACGCCCCGGCCGCCGTACTCGGCCGGCCAGGAGACGACCGACCAGCGGTCCGCGTACAGCCGCGCCTCCCACTCCCGGTGCGCGGCGAAGCCCTCGGCGGTCTCCAGCGACGGCAGCGGCTCGGCGGGTACGTTGGCCCGCAGCCACTGCCGCGCCTCGGCCCGGAACTCCTCCTCCTCGGCCGTGTGCGACAGATCCATCACACACCCGCCTTCTTCATCGAGGCGATGTCCATGCCGCCGAGCGGGTCCGCCGCCGTCTCCGCGTTGTGCGCATGGGCGAGATGGTGCAGCCCGAAGACCGAGTCCATGCCGGCGTGCAGCCCCTGAAGGTCCTCGGCCTGGTTGACCGCACGCTTGGTGAGGGCCAGCCCCAGACGCGGCATCCCGGCGATCCGCAACGCCAATTCATGGGTACGTCCGGCGAGTTCGCCGCGCTCCACCACCTGGTTCACCATGCCGACCTCGTACGCCCGGCGGGCGCTCATCCGGTCGCCGGTGAACAGGAACTCCTTCGCGATCCGGGGCGGCATCACCCAGGGGTGTGCGAAGTACTCGACGCCGGGGATGCCCATCCGCACCACCGGATCGGCAAAGAAGGCGTCCTCGCTCGCCACGATCAGATCGCAGATCCAGGCGAGCATCAGCCCGCCGGCCACACACGCGCCCTGGACGCGGGCGACGACCGGCTTCGGCAGCTCGCGCCAGCGCCTGCACATGCCGAGATAGACCTCCGACTCACGGGCGAAGCGGCTCTCCGCGCCGGTCTTGTCGGAGTGGTCCCACCACAGACCGGCCCTGCGCTCGAAGGGCAGATGCGCATCGCGCCCGGGCGTGCCGATGTCATGGCCCGCCGAGAAGTGCTCCCCGGCGCCCGCCAGCACGACCACCTTGACCTCGCAGTCCTCGGCGGCCCGGTAGAACGCGGCGTCCAGGGCGTAGGTCATCGCCGAGTTCTGGGCGTTGCGGTAGCGCGGGCGGTTCAGCGTCACGTACGCGACCGGGCCCCGGCGCTCGTACAGCACGGGACCGGCCTGGAGGTCACCGGCGTCACCGGCAGATGTGTCGTGGGCATCGAGCATCGGCTCATCCTTCCCTAACAAGTGTTTGGTAGGTTAACGTACGAGCACGAGGACCGTCGAGGATCCGCGGGCCGAGACCGAGGAGGCGCGGGCGTGAGCGCACCGCAGTACGTACCCGGACACGGCCTGCTGGCCGGCCGCAGCGCCGTCGTCACCGCTGCCGCGGGCGCCGGAATCGGCGGCGCCACGGCCCGTAAATTCCTTGAGGAGGGCGCCCGCATCGTCATCGGCGACGCGCACGCCCGCCGGCTGAAGGAGACCGAGCAGGCGCTCGCCGAGGAGTTCGGCGCGGACCATGTCGCGTCACTGCCCTGCGACGTCACCGACGAGACCCAGGTCCAGGCACTCTTCGCGCTCGCCGAACAGACCCACGGCGGCCTCGACATCGTCGTCAACAACGCCGGCCTCGGCGGCACCGCCGAACTCACCGAGATGACCGACGAACAGTGGACCAAGGTCCTCGACGTCACCCTGAACGGCACCTTCCGCTGCACCCGGGCCGCCCTGCGCTCGCTCAGGGCGGCGGGCCGCGGCGGCATCGTCGTCAACAACGCCTCTGTCGTCGGCTGGCGCGCCCAGAGCGGCCAGGCCCACTACGCCGCCGCCAAGGCGGGCGTCATGGCGCTCACCCGGTGCGCCGCGATCGAGGCCGCCGAGTACGGCGTACGCGTCAACGCCGTCGCCCCCAGCCTCGCCATGCACCCGCACCTGGTGAAGGTCACCTCCGCCGAACTCCTCGACGAACTGACCGAGAAGGAGGCATTCGGCCGCTATGCCGAGCCGTGGGAGATCGCCAACGTCATCGTCTTCCTCGCCAGCGGCTACTCCTCCTACATGACGGGCGAGGTCGTCTCCGTCAGCAACCGGCATGCCTGACGGGAGGACGGCCGGGCGGAGAATGGGCGGGTGCCTACCAAGAAGAAGCCCCAGGTGACCCCCTCGCCCGAGCGTCGCCGCGAACTGCTCGCCACCGCCGCCGAGGTGTTCGCCGCGCAGGGATACAACGCCACCACCGTCCGCAAGATCGCGGACGCGGCCGGGATGCTCGCGGGCAGCCTCTACTACCACTTCGATTCCAAGGAATCGATGATCGACGAGATCCTCTCGACCTTCCTCACCGAACTCTGGGACGGGTACGACGCGGTGCTCGCCGCCGGACTCGGACCCCGGGAGACCATCGAGGCCCTCGTCACCGAGTCCTTCCGGGAGATCGACCGGCACCGCGCCGCCGTCGCCATCTACCAGAAGGAGTCCAAGCACCTGGCCACCCAGCCGCGCTTCCAGTACCTCGTCGACTCCCAGCAGAAGTTCGAGAAGGCCTGGCTCGGCACGCTGGAACGCGGCGTCGCCGACAAGACCTTCCGCGCCGACCTCGACATCCGCCTCACCTACCGCTTCGTCCGCGACACCGTCTGGGTCGCGGCGTCCTGGTACCGGCCGGGCGGACAGCACAGCCCCGAGGAGATCGCCCGCCAGTACCTCTCGATGGTTCTGGACGGCATCGCCCTCGACACCTGACCCCACCCGAGCTCACCGAGGAGCAGAAGTCATGGCCGAGGCATACATCGTCGAAGCGGTACGCACTCCGGTCGGCCGGCGCAAGGGAGGACTCGGCTCGGTCCACCCCGCCGACCTCGGCGCCCATGTCATCAAGGCCCTCGTCGAGCGGACCGGAATCGACCCGGCGGCCGTCGAGGACGTGGTCTTCGGCTGCCTCGACACCGTCGGACCGCAGGCCGGTGACATCGCCCGCACCTGCTGGCTGGCGGCCGGACTGCCCGAGGAGGTCCCCGGCGTCACCGTCGACCGGCAGTGCGGCTCCTCCCAGCAGGCCGTGCACTTCGCCGCCCAGGGCGTCCTGTCCGGCACTCAGGACCTCGTCGTCGCCGGCGGCACGCAGAACATGACGCAGATCCCGATCGCCTTCGCCTCCCGTCAGGCCGCCGAGCCCCTCGGCCTGACGGACGGCCCGTACGCGGGCAGCGAGGGCTGGCGCGCCCGGTACGGCGACGCACCGGTCAACCAGTTCCACGGCGCCCAGCTGATCGCCGAGAAGTGGGGCATCAGCCGCCAGGACATGGAGGAGTTCGCCCTCCGCTCCCACCGGTGTGCGATCCGCGCCATCAACGAGGGCCGCTTCGCGCGCGAGACCGTCGCCTACGGCGACGTCACCACCGACGAGGGGCCGCGCCGCGACACCACCCTGGAGAAGATGGCGGCCCTCAAGCCGGTCCTGGACGGCGGCACGATCACCGCCGCCTGTTCCTCGCAGGTCTCCGACGGGGCCGCTGCCATGCTCATCGCCTCCGAGCGCGCCGTGGCCGAGCACGGTCTCACCCCGCGCGCCCGCATCCACCACCTGTCGGTGCGTGGCGAGGACCCGATCCGCATGCTTTCGGCGCCGATCCCGGCCACCGCGCACGCGCTCAAAAAGAGCGGAATGACCATCGACGACATCGACCTGGTCGAGATCAACGAGGCATTCGCCCCGGTCGTCCTGGCCTGGCTGAAAGAAACCGGAGCGGATCCGGACAAGGTCAACGTCAACGGCGGCGCGATCGCCCTGGGCCACCCGCTCGGCGCAACCGGTACAAAATTGATGACGACGCTGCTGCACGAGCTGGAGCGCACCGGCGGCCGCTACGGGCTGCAGACCATGTGCGAGGGCGGCGGCCAGGCGAACGTGACCATCATCGAACGGCTCTGACCCCCGCCCCGGCCCACGACCGGCCACTGACCAGGTCACCGAACCGTTCCGACAGGGCTCCGGGAACAAGTTTCGGCAGAGTTCCGAGCTCGCTCCGGGCCAGTTACCCCAAGGGCCCGGGCAAAAAATCCGCCGGCTGGCGGCGCGGCGTGTTCCACCGCCGGTCGGCAGAACGTGCTACGGTTGCCGAGTTGCAGTTTTGGTACCCATGAACTTTATGTGCGCCTGACGGGAATGCTTCCTCAGGCGCATTATTGTTTTCCGGCTTTCTCCGGATGGGGCTCAATGCGGCGACTTGGAATTCGTAAAGTGCGGATTTCCGGCACTGCACCTCTTTTAGGAGAATGACATGGCTACTGGAACCGTGAAGTGGTTCAACTCGGAAAAGGGCTTCGGCTTCATCGAGCAGGACGGCGGCGGCGCCGACGTCTTCGCCCACTACTCCAACATCGCCACCTCGGGCTTCCGTGAGCTCCAGGAGGGCCAGAAGGTCTCCTTCGACGTCACGCAGGGCCAGAAGGGCCCGCAGGCGGAGAACATCGTCCCGGCCTAATTGCCGGACGCGTACCTCGCAGCCGGGGCCCGCACCGTGAAGGTGCGGGTCCCGGCTTGTGCTGTCCCCGGGACATGGCGAAGAAGCGCGCCGTCCCGCAGTGCTCCCCCCAGCAGTCCCACGCAGTTCCCAGGAATCCCTAGGAATCCTCAGGAATCCCCCAGGAGGGCAATTCCGTATGACCCGCTCCGAACGCCAGGACCGACCCGCCCGCAACCGCCCGTCGAGGGGGCGCGGCACGGCCCCGGCAAAGGCAACCGCTAAGGGTTCCGGCAAGGGATCCGGCAAGGCGTCGCCCCGTCGCAGGGCCACGCCGCCGCAGGGCGAATTCGCCCTGCCCGAAACCATGACCCCCGCACTGCCCGCCGTCGAGGCGTTCGCCGAGCTGGACATGCCCGCAGCCCTGCTGAAAACCCTTGCCGCGCAGGGCGTCACCGATCCGTTCCCGATCCAGGGCGCCACCCTGCCGAACTCGCTCGCCGGCCGGGACATCCTCGGCCGCGGCCGCACCGGCTCCGGCAAGACGCTCGCCTTCGGCCTCGCGCTGCTGGCCCGCACCGGCGGACGGCGCGCCGAGCCGCGCGCCCCGCTCGCACTGGTCCTCGTTCCGACCCGTGAGCTCGCCCAGCAGGTCACCGACGCGCTGACGCCGTACGCGACGTCCGTGAACCTGCGCCTGGCCACCGTCGTCGGCGGCATGTCGATCAGCAAACAGTCCGGCACGCTGCGCCGCGGCGCCGAGGTGCTCGTCGCCACGCCCGGACGGCTGAAGGACCTCATCGAGCGCGGCGACTGCCGCCTCGACCAGGTCGCCATCACCGTCCTCGACGAGGCCGACCAGATGGCGGACATGGGCTTCATGCCGCAGGTCGTCGCGTTGCTCAAGCAGGTCGAGCCGGACGGCCAGCGGATGCTCTTCTCCGCGACCCTGGACAAGAACATCGACCGGCTGGTCAAGATGTTCCTGACCGACCCGGTCGTGCATTCGGTCGACCCGTCCGCGGGTGCGGTCACCACCATGGAGCACCACGTGCTGCACGTGGCCGACGAGACCGACAAGAAGGCCGTCGCCACCAGGATCGCCGCCCGCGACGGCCGGGTGATCATGTTCGTGGACACCAAGCGTGCCGCCGACCGCTTCGCCAAACGGCTGCTCGCCAGCGGTGTACGGGCTGCCGCCCTGCACGGCGGGCGTTCGCAGCCGCAGCGCAACCGGACGCTGGACCAGTTCAAGAACGGCCAGGTCACCGCGCTCGTCGCGACGAATGTGGCGGCGCGCGGCATTCATGTCGACGACCTCGACCTGGTCGTGAACGTGGACCCGCCGACCGACCACAAGGACTACCTCCACCGCGGCGGGCGCACGGCGCGTGCCGGGGAGTCCGGCAGCGTCGTCACCCTGGTGCTGCCCGAGGAGAAGCGGGAGATGACCCGGCTGATGGCCGATGCGGGCATCGCTCCCCGGACCACCCGGATCAAGTCCAGCGACGAGGAACTCACCCGGATCACCGGGGCCCGTGAGCCGTCCGGCGTCGCGATCGTCATCGAGGTACCCCAGCCGACCCCGCCGAAGCCGCGCACGCGGTCGGGCGGGGCCGCGG
Organism: Streptomyces sp. NPDC037301; assembly: GCF_055602785.1. NCBI lineage: Bacteria > Bacillati > Actinomycetota > Actinomycetes > Kitasatosporales > Streptomycetaceae > Streptomyces > Streptomyces sp. NPDC037301. The sequence continues at coordinate 7,065 of NZ_JBVJWD010000016.1, read as the reverse complement.
CCGGTGGCGCGGGCTTCCGCTCGGGCAGCCGCGGCCGGGGCCGGCGCGGTGGTGCCGGGCAGGGCGGCGGCGGTGAGGGCCGGGGCACGGGGGGTTCCTCCGCCCGCGGCGGCGGTGCGGGTGGCTCGGCTCGTGGCGCTGGTTCCGGTGCCGGTGGTGGCCGTGGCGAGGCACGCGGGGCCGGGCGTTCCGGGGCCGGGGCCGGACGCGGTGGTGCGGCGGCGGGGCGTGGCCGCAGGGCCGCGTAGCGGTACGGGTGACGTGCGGTGACCGGATCCGTCCGGTCACCGCTCCGTCCTCAATCGCCGGACGGGCTCACGGCGCCCGACACCGCGCCCAGCGCCGCGCAGGCCTCCTCCATCACCCGCTCCACCAGCTCCGCGCAGCTGGGCAGGTCCTCGATCAGGCCCGCCACCTGGCCCGATGCCATCACGCCCAGATCCGTGCGGCCGTCGACCATGGACGCCTTCAGGAGCATCGGGGTGTTGGCGGCCAGCAGGACCTGGCTCCAGGACAGGTCCTTGCCGTGCTTCATCGCGAGACCGTCGCGCACCATCCGGGACCAGCCGGTCCCGGAGATCCGCTTGAATTCCGCCGCCCGGCGCACCGCCTGGGCCAGCGCCCGGATCCGGCCCGCGTTCTCCAGCGCGGCGACCATCTCCGTACGCAGCATCCGGTGCGGGAGCCCGTCCACCGCCGTGGTGACCGTTACGTCCTTGACGCCCGCCGCCAAATAACGGGCCTTCACCGCGTCCGGCACGGTCGAGTCCGACGTCAGCAGGAACCGCGTGCCCATCGCGATGCCCGCCGCCCCGTACGCCAGCGCAGCGACCAGGCCCCGGCCGTCGTGGAAGCCACCCGCCGCGATCACCGGGATGTCCACCGCATCGACAACCTGGGGCAGCAGCACGGTGGTTGCCACATCACCGGTGTGGCCGCCGCCCTCGCCGCCCTGCACGATCACCGCGTCCGCGCCCCACGCCGCGACCTTCTCGGCATGGCGCCGGGCACCTATCGACGGGATCACGACCACGCCCGCGTCCTTCAGCTCGGCGATGAGCTCCTTCGAAGGGGCCAGCGCGAAGGACGCCACCTTCACGCCCTCGTCGATGATGATCCGTACCCGCTCGCGCGCGTCACCGGCGTCGGCGCGCAGATTGACGCCGAACGGCTCGTCCGTACGGGATTTGACCTCCCGTACCGCTGCCAGCAGCTGCTCCACGGTCATCGTCGCGGAGGCCAGGATGCCGAGCGCGCCCGCGCGGGCCGTGGCGGAGACCAGGCGGGGGCCCGCGACCCAGCCCATGCCGGTCTGGACCACGGGGTGGCGGACGCCGACAAGATCCGTGAGCGCGGTCCGCATCAGACCCTGACCTCGCGGTTCCGGGTGCCCTTCGGGTCGATGACCTCGCGGATCAGGCCCAGCTCCTCGGCGGTCGGCTCCCGGGTGTACGGGACGTCGTCCGCGATTGTGAGCGCGAAGCCGGTGGCCTCGCGGATCTCGTCGGCGCTGACGCCGGGGTGCAGCGAGGCGAGACGCATCGAGCGGTCCGGGGTCGCGAAGTCGAGGACGCCGAGATCGGTGACGACGCGCGGGATGCGGTGGTAGCGGGTCGCCGACGGACCGGCCGCCGCGGCACTGTCGTAACCGACCCCGCAGATCATGTCGACGCGCTCGACGAAGACCCGGGGGGAGTGCTTGGGTACCCAGTAACTGACCGGGTTGTTCAGGGTGTTGACCGGGGCGCCGCGTACGCCGAGGAGCTGGCGGGTGGGCTGTTCCCAGTCGCCGATGCAGGAGATGTTCTGGTTGCCGAACCGGTCGATCTGGCTCGCCCCCATCATCACGTGACGCCTGCCGCCCGTGACCATGGTGAGGTGTTGGCGGTACGGCAGCCAGCCCTCCGTTGCGCCGTCCGGGCCGATGATCAGCGCCTCGCCGTCGGTGAGCAGCAGATCGGGCGAGAAGGTGCGTTTGGCGAGCCGGGCGCCGACGGACGGGATGAGTCCCATCGGGCTGGCGAGCACCTCCCCGTTGTCGCGCCAGGCATCGGCGCAGGCGATCACGCAGTACTCGGCCCGGGTCACGCTCCGGTTGCTCACTTCTGCTCCTCGTGCCAGGTCTGGACGGCCGACTGATAGCTCTTCTCGTCGCCCTGTGCGGGCAGGAAGCGGTCGCTGAAGGCCGCCCAGGCGTCGGGGTCGGCGGCCGCGATCGCGTACGCCTTCTGGAACGCCTCGTCGCGCGGGTGGTCGGGGACGCAGGAGGTGAAGTGCGCGCCGTTCGGGGTCTCGACGACGCCGGTGACGGAGTGCCGCTTGACAAGGAGGGTCTGCGGGGCCGCCTTCTCGGTCAACTCGGCAGCTTCCACCAGGCGTTCGCAGGAGACGTACGCGTTGTCGGCGGCCTCGCAGAACAGGTCGTCGAAGTACGGGTCGGGGCCGAGGTACTGGCCGTTGCCGAACCGGTCGGCGCGGTTCATGTGGACCAGCGCCGCGTCCATCCGCAGGGCGGGCATCGCGACGAACTCCTCGCCGTCCGCGTACGGCGAAGTGACCGTACGCAGGCCCGGGTTGACCCGCATCACGTCCGAACCGATACCGGCGCGGACGGGGAGGAACGGCAGCCGGTTCGCGGCGGCGTGCAGCCCCCACATGAACATGGCCTCGTCGACCTCCATCAGCTCGAACGCGCCGCGCTGGCGGGCCGCCCTGAAGTGGGGTTCGAGCGGGATCGAGTCGAGTGTGGCGAAGGCCGCGACCAGTTTGCGGATCTTGCCGGCGGCGGCGAGCAGGCCGACGTCGGGGCCGCCGTACGAGACCACGGTGAGATCGGTGATCCCGGAGCGGAGCAGCGCCCGGACCAGTGCCATCGGCTTTCGGCGGGAGCCCCAGCCGCCGATGCCGATCGTCATCCCGCTGCTGAGCCGGGAGACGACGTCCTGCGCTGTCATGGTCTTGTCGGTCCTGTCGGTCCTGTCGGCACCGATTCCGGTCACGGTCATGCCTCCTTGCCGAAGGTGTCGCGGACGCGGTCGGCGACACCGCTGAGATTGGCCTCGAAGGTGAAGCCCTGCTCGAAGCGGTAGCTGCGGCGTACGTCCACCGGGTCGATGCCGTTGATCGCGGCCTTCGCCAGCCGGATCAGATACCCGTCCTTACGGGCGATCTCGCCCGCCAACTCCATTGCTGCATCCATGAGGTCATCGCTCGGTACAACCTTCCAGACCGAGCCGTGGGCGTGGAGTTCTGCGGCGGTGGCGGTGCGTGAGGTGTAGTACAGCGCGCGCATCAGATGCTGCGGCACGAGCCGGGCGAGATGGGTTGCGGCGCCGAGCGCGCCCCGGTCCAGCTCGGGCAGGCCGAATGTCGCATCGTCGCTCGCCACGATCGCGTCCGCGTTGCCGACGAGGCCGATGCCGCCACCGAGGCAGAAGCCGTTCACCGCGGCGACGACCGGGACCTCGCACTCGTACACGGCCGAAAACGCCTCGTAACAGCCGCGATTGGCGCCGATCAGGGCGGCGTGACCGGTGTCGCGCTGCATCTCCTTGATGTCGACGCCCGCGTTGAATCCACGCCCGGCGGCGGCCAGCACGACACAGCGGACCTCGGGATCGCGGCCCGCGGCACGGAGGGCGTCGGCGAGGTCGTACCAGCCCTGTACGGGGATCGCGTTGACGGGCGGGTAGTCGACCGTGACGAGGGAGATGCCCTTGCCGGGACTTGCGGTGGAGACACCCATGGGCGAATCAGCTACCTTTCCACCAAACATTTGTTAGGTGTGGAAGGTAGCAGCCTGCCCCCGCATCGCCAACAAGGAGATGTGTGATGACCGCAAGCAGCGACGGACGGGACAGGGGAAGTGAAAGGGGAAGCGGAGGGGGAAATGACGGAGGAAGCGTCGGTGGACTGTGCGACGGGCGCGTCGTGATCGTGACGGGTGCCGGGCGCGGGCTCGGCCGTGCCCATGCGCTCGCCTTCGCCGCCGAGGGGGCAAGGGTCGTGGTCAACGATCTCGGTGTCGGCCCGGACGGCGACGGAGGCTCGGCCGGTCCGGCCCGGCAGGTGGTCGACGAGATCGTGGCGGCGGGCGGCGAAGCGGTCGCCCACGGGGGCGACATCGCCACGACGGAGGGGGCGGCGTCGCTGATCACTGCCGCGCTGGAGACCTTCGGGCGGCTGGACACGCTGGTCAACAACGCCGGATTCCTGCGCGACCGGATGCTGGTGAATCTGGACGAGGACGACTGGGACGCGGTGATGCGGGTCCATCTGAAGGGCCACTTCCTGCCGCTGAAGCATGCCGCCGCGCACTGGCGGGCCGAGGTGAAGGCCGGCCGCGCGCCGGTGGCCCGGGTGGTCAACACAAGCTCCGGTGCGGGGCTGCTCGGGAGCGTCGGACAGGGCAATTACTCCGCCGCGAAGGCGGGCATCGTGGGCCTGACGCTCGTCGCGGCCGCGGAGATGGGACGGTACGGGGTCCAGGTCAACGCGATCGCCCCGGCGGCACGGACCCGGATGACCGAGCGGACGTTCGCGGAGACGATGGCGGCGCCGGGGGACGGGGAGTTCGACGCGATGGCCCCCGAGAACGTGTCCCCGCTGGTGGTGTGGCTCGGCTCGGCCGCGAGCGACGGGGTGACCGGGCAGGTCTTCGAGGCGGAGGCCGGCCGGATCACGGTCATGGAGGGCTGGCGTCCCGGTCCCACCGCGGACCGGGGGGCGCGGTGGGCGCCGGCGGAGGCGGGGGAAGCGGCACGGAAGCTGCTGGCGGAGGCGGAGCCGGCGCAGCCGGTGTACGGGGCGAAAACCAGCCGTCGGCGAGGCTGACTATTCATTCTCTCCGGCGTTCGAGGTGCGGGGGCTCGGGTGCGGAGCCCCCCGGGTTGCCTCAGGTGCTGCAGTCCAGGACCGTCCGGCACAACCCGCACCGGGCCCGTACCCGGCCGCGTACCGGAACGCGGATGCGCTGGTGGCAGGTGGGGCAGGCAAAGGAGACCCGGAGTCCTTGCGGGGCGTTCTCGAAGCTGTACGGGGCGTCGGGGCCCGGGGCTGCCCGCGCACCCGGATGGTCCTGGGCGTACCGCCGGTCCTTGGCGTAGCGGTGCCGGCCTGCCCAGCCGGCCGCCGCGAGGGGCGGCTGCCGGGTGTCGTGGAGGGCCTGGGCACGCCCCTTCGTGTACGCCGTGTACGCCTGCGGACTCGTGAACCACGGGGAGGGATCCTCATCGAAGGCGAACGCCCGCTTGGCGAGGACGTATCCGAACTCCTCCGGGGTGAGATAACCGAGCTTCTGGCTGGAGACGGCGTCCTCACGGAAGGCGTCCAGCAGCAGCCAGCCCGCACCCAGATACGTCGTCGCGGTGTCGGTGAGGATCTCGTTGTCGCGCGTACCGGGGAACTCCAGGCCGAGGCGGTGCAGCAGCACATGCATGACCTCGTGCGAGAGTGCGGCGCCGATGTCCCTGCGATGGGTGCGGAAGCGGTCGTTGAGTTCGATGAAGTACTCGGGCCCCGCGGCGAGTTCGACACCGGCGGCGTGTTCCATCGCCCGGAAGCCGACGATCATGCGGGCGTCCGGCAGGTGCAGATGCTGGACCACGGCCCGCGCCACCCGCTGGGCGCCGAGGTGCAGATCGTCCTGGTCGGAGAAAGCGGCGTCGGCGGGGGCCAGGCTCGTGGCGTAACCGCGGACACCGTCGTACGACAGCCTCCGGTACAGCGCCGTGATCGCGGACCGGACGGTGTCCAGATGAGGGAAGCCGTGGACGACCGGACTTCCGCCGCCCCGGCCGTGGTCCCGGTTGTTGTCCGTCACGTCCCCGCCCCCATTCGCGACGATCGACCGGCCTCCACTGTAGCCGCAGCGACGTGAGTGATCTTGGCCGAAAAGTGAACCTTGTGGGGCCCGTGATCATTTCTCGATAATCCGAATCATGTCCTTGTCGGGGGCATGACCAACGGGCTCTGCTGCCCGTGGCCAGAACCCCGGGCGAGGACACGTACCCCCACGTACAACCCCCCACAAGAACCCCCCACGAAAGAAGGCAGTCCGTTGAAGCAGCTTCTGCGCGCCGTGAAGAGATGCTCCGTCATAGCCGCCGTGGTCCTCGCGGCCGTCAGCCTCCAGCCCGCCGGAGCGTCGGCGGCCCCCACCCCGGTCGTCGGCGGAACCCGCGCCGCCCAAGGTGAATTCCCGTTCATGGTCCGGCTGTCGATGGGCTGTGGCGGCGCTCTCTACGCCAAGGACATCGTCCTCACCGCCGCGCACTGTGTGGACGGTTCGGGCAACAACACCTCCATCACCGCCACCGCGGGCGTCGTCGACCTCCAGTCGTCCAGCGCGATCAAGGTCAAGTCCACCAAGGTCCTCCAGGCCCCCGGCTACAACGGCCAGGGCAAGGACTGGGCACTGATCAAGCTCGCCAAGCCCATCGACCTGCCCACCCTGAAGATCGCCACCAACACCACGTACAACAACGGCACCTTCACCATCGCAGGCTGGGGCGCCGCCACCGAGGGCGGAAGCCAGCAGCGGTATCTGCTGAAGGCCGCCGTGCCGTTCGTCTCCGACGCAGACTGCCAGGGCGCATACGGCAGTGATCTCGTCCCCGGCGACGAGATCTGCGCCGGGCTGATCGACACGGGCGGCGTGGACACCTGTCAGGGCGACTCCGGCGGCCCCATGTTCCGCAAGGACAACGCCGGAGCCTGGATCCAGGTGGGCATCGTCAGCTGGGGCCAGGGCTGCGCCGAGCCCGGTTACCCGGGTGTGTACAGCGAGGTCTCGACGTTCGCCGCCAACATCGCCTCCGCGGCGGCCACGCTCTGACGCCCCGGCCGGCCCCACCGCATCAGCTCTGAGCACCCCCGGGGGGGGGGGGGGGGGGGGGGGGCGCCCCGCCCCCCCCCCCCCCCCCCCCCCCCCCCCCCTCCCCCCCCCCCCCACCCCCCCCCCCCCCCCCCCCGCGGCCGCCGACCTGCTCCAAGCGGCACGGAACACCGAGCCCGGGACTGTCATCCCTGGCACCGATCCTGCACTGCGCAGAGCTGTTGCCCCGA
>NZ_JBVJWD010000015.1:105020-218393 GCF_055602785.1 Streptomyces sp. NPDC037301 | reverse complement strand
GTTGATAGGCCAGATGTGGAAGCCCGGTAACGGGTGGAGCTGACTGGTACTAATAGGCCGAGGGCTTGTCCTCAGTTGCTCGCGTCCACTGTGTTAGTTCTGAAATAACGAACGGCCGTGTTGTGTTCCGGTGTTGGTTAATTTCATAGTGTTTCGGTGGTCATTGCGTTAGGGAAACGCCCGGTTACATTCCGAACCCGGAAGCTAAGCCTTTCAGCGCCGATGGTACTGCAGGGGGGACCCTGTGGGAGAGTAGGACGCCGCCGAACTCCTTTTACGGGAAAGCCCCGTGCCCTTGTGGCACGGGGCTTTTCTGCGTTCGCGAGGTCTTGCGTTACCCCTGTGCACCTACCGGCGGTGGCTGAGGGTAAGGTCAGGGGGCATCATTGGCACGTTCTTCACACAGGAGGCCCCCGGGTGGAGGTCCAGGAGACTCGGGTTCAGACGGACCGGGTACTCACCATCCCCAACATCCTCAGCATGGCTCGCCTTGTCGGGGTTCCGCTCTTCCTGTGGCTGATTCTTCGCCCTGTGTTCGGCGGCCCCCAAAGCGATGGCTGGGCTTTGCTGGTGCTGATGTTCAGTGGCATCAGCGACTACCTCGACGGTAAGCTCGCCCGCCGGTGGAACCAGATCAGCAGCCTCGGTCGGCTCCTGGACCCTGCTGCAGACCGCCTCTACATCCTTTCGACCCTCGTCGGTCTGACCTGGCGGGAGATCCTGCCGCTCTGGCTCGCCGCAGCACTTCTGGCCCGCGAGCTGATGCTCCTCGTGATGGTGGGAATCCTTCGCCGCCACGGCTATCCGCCGCCCCAGGTTAACTTTCTGGGGAAGGCTGCCACGTTCAACTTGATGTACGCGTTCCCCTTGTTGCTGCTCAGCGACGGAAGTGGTTGGCTTGCATCGCTGGCCACCATTTTCGGATGGGCGTTCGCAGGTTGGGGTACAACGCTCTATTGGTGGGCAGGGATCCTCTACGTGGTTCAGGTCCGCCGGCTCGTCAAGGCGGATGCAGCAGCCGATTGAGCTCGTTGATGCGGGTGCCGCGCAGTGTGGCCGGCCCGCCGCTGATGACCCAGGTGGTGCCCTGACGGGCGAAGTCGGCTAAACCGTCGTCTCTGCAAGGAGGACGTTTCCGACATGAAGGCCGTCGTGATGGCTGGCGGCGAAGGCACTCGTCTTCGTCCCATGACCTCAAGCATGCCCAAGCCGCTTCTGCCCGTCGCCAATCGGCCGATCATGGAGCATGTGCTTCGGCTGCTCAAGCGGCATGGGCTCAACGAGACCGTCGTAACGGTCCAGTTTCTTGCCTCGTTGGTCAAGAACTACTTCGGGGACGGCGAAGAGCTCGGGATGGAGCTCAGTTATGCCAATGAGGAGAAACCGCTCGGCACCGCGGGGAGCGTGAAGAATGCCGAGGAAGCGCTGAAGGACGACACCTTCCTCGTTATTTCCGGTGACGCGCTCACCGACTTCGATCTCACCGACCTCATCGCCTTCCACAAGGAAAAGGGCGGGCTGGTGACGGTGTGCCTGACCCGTGTGCCGAATCCTCTGGAATTCGGCATCACCATCGTGGACGAGGCGGGCCAGGTCGAGCGTTTCCTGGAGAAGCCGACCTGGGGCCAGGTCTTCTCGGACACCGTCAATACGGGAATCTATGTCATGGAACCCGAGGTGTTCGACTACGTCGAGGCCGACGTCTCCGTGGACTGGTCCGGTGATGTCTTCCCGCAGCTCATGAAGGAAGGAAAGCCCATCTACGGCTATGTTGCCGAGGGCTACTGGGAGGATGTCGGTACCCACGAGAGCTATGTGAAGGCCCAGGCAGACGTTCTTGAGCGCAAGGTCGACGTCGAGATCGACGGCTTCGAGATCTCGCCGGGTGTATGGGTCGCGGAAGGCGCGGACGTACATCCCGACGCGGTACTGCGGGGACCCCTCTACATCGGGGACTACGCAAAGGTCGAAGCCGGAGCGGAGATTCGCGAGCACACGGTCATCGGGTCGAACGTCGTCGTGAAGAGCGGCGCTTTCCTGCACAGGGCAGTGGTTCACGACAACGTCTACATCGGCCAGCACAGCAATCTGCGCGGATGCGTGATCGGTAAGAACACCGACGTCATGCGGGCCGCCCGCATCGAGGACGGCGCGGTCATCGGAGACGAGTGTCTGATCGGTGAAGAATCGATCATTCAGGGCAATGTCCGCGTCTACCCGTTCAAGACCATCGAGGCGGGCGCCTTCGTCAATACCTCGGTGATCTGGGAATCTCGCGGACAGGCCCACCTCTTCGGGGCCCGCGGTGTGTCCGGGATTCTGAACGTCGAGATCACGCCGGAGCTGGCGGTCCGGCTCGCCGGAGCCTATGCCACGACCCTCAAGAAGGGCTCGACGGTCACCACCGCCCGTGACCACTCCCGCGGCGCCCGTGCGCTGAAGAGAGCGGTGATCTCGGCGCTCCAGGCCAGTGCCATCGATGTCCGGGACCTGGAGAACGTACCGCTGCCCGTCGCACGCCAGCAGACCGCGCGGGGCAGCGCCGGTGGGATCATGATCCGTACGTCCCCCGGCGTGTCCGACTCGGTAGACATCATGTTCTTCGACGAGCGGGGCGCGGACCTCTCCCAGGCGCGGCAGCGGAAGCTGGACCGGGTCTACGCACGTCAGGAATACCGCCGTGCCTTCCCGGGGGAGATCGGGGACCTGCACTTCCCGTCCAGCGTCTTCGACTCGTACACCGGATCGCTGCTGCGGAACGTGGACACCGCGGGGATCGCCGACGCGGGTCTCAAGGTTGTCGTCGACGCCTCCAACGGCAGTGCCGGGCTTGTCCTGCCCAGCCTGCTGGGCAGGCTCGGCGTGGACGCATTGACCATCAACCCCGGCCTCGACGAATCACGGCCCACCGAATCCGCCGAGACCCGGCGCTCAGGGCTGGTGCGATTGGGCGAGATCGTCTCCTCGGCACGGGCCGCGTTCGGCGTGCGGTTCGACCCGGTGGGCGAGCGGCTCTCCCTGGTCGACGAACGGGGCAGGATCGTGGAGGACGACCGGGCGCTCCTGGTGATGCTCGACCTCGTGGCGGCCGAGCGGCGCAGCGGGCGGGTGGCACTGCCGGTGACCACGACGCGGGTCGCCGAGCAGGTCGCGGCGTACCACGGCACGCAGGTCGAATGGACGACGACATCGCCCGACGATCTGACGCGTGTGGGACGCGAGGAAGGCACCATCTTCGGTGGAGACGGCCGCGGCGGATTCATCGTTCCCGAATTCAGCAGCGTCTTCGACGGATCGGCTGCTTTCGTAAGACTCATCGGGCTCGTCGCCAGGACCCAGCTCACTCTCAGCCAGATCGATGCCCGTATTCCCCGTGCCCATGTCCTGCGCCGTGATCTGGCCACACCCTGGGCCGTCAAGGGCTTGGTCATGCGGCGGGTCGTGGAGGCCGCCGGTGACCGCAGTGTCGACACGACGGACGGCGTACGGGTCGTGGAGGCCGACGGGCGATGGGTGATGGTGCTGCCGGACCCGGCCGAAGCGGTCACCCATTTGTGGGCTGAGGGCCCGGACGACGCCTCCGCACAGGCGCTGCTGGGCGAATGGGCGGCGGTCGTGGAGAGCGCAGGTCACTGAGGGTTCCACCGGTGTTCCCGGCGGCGTCCAGCGACGCCTTTGGGCACACCGGTGGGGCCATTCGGCGGTAGCAGTGGCGACGTGCGACGATGTGCGGCATGTCGCAGCAGCCCCCCGATCGGAGTACCGCCTCGCCTCCTGCGCGCCCCGACGCGTCCATGTCGCTGCTGACCAATGTGATGGACCACAGCCTGGACGACGGATACGCCGAGGCATCGGCGCGTCGGAAGGCCGACGGGAGCGCGGGCATGCCCCGCACGCTCAAGTCGAGACTCGGCCTCGCCGCATGTCTGGTGCTTGCTGCGCTTGTGGTCACGCTCGGGGCTGCGCAGGCACGTGTCTCCGCGCCGGTCCTCGCCAAGGAGCGCCAGGAGTTGATCGATCGTATCGACGGGGAGACGGCGGCGGCCGACACCCTTGAGTCGCAGGTCGACAAGCTCCGGGACGACGTGGGCAGGCGCCAGCGCAAGGCGTTGGAGAAGCACGGCGGGGACCAGGGGGAGCTGGTGGCACTGCTCGCCGGGGCGACAGCGGTGGAGGGGCCCGGCGTGAAACTCGTCATCGACGACGCCAAGGACACTGACCAGGGCGGTGGCGGGCCGAGGGAGACCAGCGGATTCGCCGACACCGGGCGGGTCCGCGACCGGGACCTGCAACGGGTCGTCAACGGACTCTGGCAGTCCGGTGCGGAAGCGATCGCGATCAACGGGCAGCGTCTGACAGCCCTGTCGGCGATCCGTGCGGCCGGCGACGCCATACTGGTCGACAACAGACCGCTCGTGCCGCCGTACACGCTGCTGGCGGTGGGGAACGGGAAGCAGCTCAGCACCGCATTCCAGGACAGTGCTGACGGCCAGTATCTGCAGGCGCTCAAGGACACCTTCGACATCCGGACGAGCATGTCCGTCCAGGAGAAGGTGAACCTTCCGGTTGCGCCGAGCCTGATCGTACGAACAGCAGAGCCTTATAAGGCCGCAGACACCGGCAGTGGTGCGGCAGACACAGGGAAGGGCACATCGTGATCGCCGTACTGGGCCTCGTCGTGGGAGTCGTGGTCGGACTGTTGGTCCGACCCGAGGTGCCGGCGGTGGTCGAGCCCTATCTTCCGATCGCCGTCGTGGCTGCCCTCGACGCAGTCTTCGGGGGTCTGCGGGCCATGCTCGACGGAATCTTCGTCGACAAGGTGTTCGTCGTGTCGTTCCTGTCGAACGTCGTGGTGGCCGCACTGATCGTGTTCCTGGGCGACAAGCTGGGCGTGGGTGCGCAACTCTCCACCGGTGTGGTGGTCGTGCTCGGGATCCGGATCTTCTCCAACGCCGCGGCCATCCGCCGGCACGTCTTCCGGGCCTGAGGCCGATGAGCAACGAAGAACTTCCCAGCGACATGGGGCGCATCGGCGAGCAGCCGGCCGACGCCGCCAAGCAGCTCACCGGACGTCAGCGGCTGATCGCCGGTCTCTGGCCGCCGCGGATGACGCGAGCCCAACTCATCGTGGCGGTGCTGCTGTTCGTCCTCGGTCTCGGGCTGGCCATTCAGGTGCGCTCGAACAGTGACAACAGCGCACTGCGGGGTGCCCGCCAGGAGGACCTGGTCCGCATTCTCGATGAGTTGGACGACCGAACACAGCGTCTGGAGGACGAGAAGCAGCGCCTCGACGCTCAGCGTACGGAGCTGGAGAACAGCTCCGACCAGGCTGAGGAGGCGCGTAAGCAGACGGTGGAGAAGGAGCGGCAACTCGGTATTCTCGCCGGCACCGTGGCAGCACACGGGCCCGGGATCACGCTCACCGTCAATGACCCGGGAGACGGGATCAAGGCGGACATGCTGCTCGACGCGCTGCAGGAGTTGCGTGCGGCGGGTGCCGAAGCGATCGAGGTCAACGGAGTGAGAGTGGTGGCCAATACGTTCTTCTCCGGTGACGGCGGCAACGTCAAGGTTGACGGCCGTAAGATCACCGCGCCGTACGTGTTCAAGGTGATCGGCAAGCCCCAGGATCTGGAGCCGGCGCTGAACATCCCTGGCGGTGTGGTACAGACACTGGAGAAGGAGCAGGCCACCGTGCATGTGGAGCAGGCCGACGACATCGTCGTGGACGTCTTGCGACCGGCGAAGCGGCCTGACTACGCTCGGTCGTCATCCTCGTGAGGCCGCGCCATGGAGGGGTCGAAGGACACGGGCAGGAGGTTGCGGGGGGTCGCCGCATCGTAATGGTGGTGCGTGGTGGAAACTGTCGAGTGGATACGGACGTTGTGAAGATGTCCGGGTCGGCAGGTGTGTTCGTTCAGGGTTCGTCCTGCCCCACGGGCGGGTCTATTTCGGTCAAGGGGAATCGCCCGTGAAGTTGTTTGGGAAGTTGTTCGGCAAGAGCGCTCGCGATGAAGCTGCCCGCCATCGCGCACCGCGCCATGGCCAGGCGGAGGAGCAGGGCTCGGAGCGCCCGCTCTTCCGCGATCAGATGTCCGGTTCGGGCAGTGACAACTCGGGCGCTTCCGGCGCGTCGTCTGTTGACCCTGCCGGTGCCGGCCGCATAGGTTTCTCAGAACCGTCAACCTCAAGTACGGGTGGAGGGTTCACCCCGAGGCAGGAGGTTTCGTCCATGCCGGTCTGTACGAGGTGCGGGCATCGTAACGCCGAGGCCAGTCGCTTCTGCTCCAACTGCGGTGCGCCGCTGAGGGGTGGAATTCCCGAGCGTGCCTCGGAGACGACCTCGACCATCTCCATCTCGGGTCTTGAGGCATACGAGGCGGAGGCCACCGGGCAGACGCCCGTACCGTCCCTCTCGTCCGAGGCGCAGGCCGCAGTCGATGCTCTTCCGCTCGGCTCGGCACTCCTGGTGGTGCGACGTGGGCCGAACTCCGGCAGCCGCTTCCTGCTGGACGGTGAGCTGACCACGGCCGGCCGCCATCCGCAGAGCGACATCTTCCTCGACGACGTGACGGTGTCGCGGCGGCATGTGGAGTTCCGCAGGAGCCCCGACGGCAGCTTCACGGTCGGGGACGTGGGCAGCCTGAACGGCACCTATGTCAACCGCGAGCGCATCGACTCCGTCGCCCTGTCCAACGGTGACGAAGTGCAGATCGGCAAGTACCGGCTGGTCTTCTACGCGAGCCAGCGGGGCATCTGACCCGTCAGGGAAGGTCCATGCTGAGAACACCGACGGGCGGTGCCGGTCACGGCACCGCCACCGCCGACGACCGCCCGATGAGCATCGGCACGGTGCTCCTGCAACTCCGGGACGAGTTTCCCGAAGTCACGATCTCCAAGATTCGCTTCCTGGAGGCCGAGGGTCTCGTCGAGCCGCAGCGGACCCCCTCCGGCTACCGCAAATTCCGTGGGGCGGACGTGGAGCGGCTGGCTCAGGTGCTACGTATGCAGCGGGACCACTACCTCCCGCTGAAGGTCATCCGAGAGCATCTGGATGCCCTCGCCCGTGGCGAACAGTCCACGCTGCCGTCCGGGGGCGACCCGCGGGATCTGACCGACGGCGGCTGGGACGCCGGCTCCGGACGGGCGACTGCGGCCCGTATCGGCCGTGCCGAGCTGCTGGCGGCCGCCGAGGTCACCGAGAGCGACCTGGACGAGTGGGAGTCGTACGGCCTGGTCGCTCCGACTGCCGAGGGCGGTTACGACGCGGAAATGGTCACGGTGGCCAAGCTTGTGGCGGATCTGGGTCGATTCGGTCTGGAACCGCGTCACCTGCGTGCCATTCGGGCGGCCGCGGACCGTGAGGCGGGACTCATCGAGCAGGTGGTCGCGCCCCTGCGGCGGCACCGGAATCCGCAGACCAGAGCGCATGCCGAGGCCACCGCGAGGGAGCTCGCAGAGTTGTCCGTACGGCTTCATTCGGCGCTTGTGCAGACCGCTCTGCGGGTCCGGCTCCACTGATCACGTCGGTGCCCGACTACCCAAACCTGCCGAGCACGTCCTAGGGTTGCTGTGTGAACGAGCTCGACGTTGTGGGTGTCCGGGTGGAAATGCCCTCCAACCAACCGATCGTGCTCCTGCGTGAAGTGGGAGGCGACCGGTACCTCCCCATTTGGATCGGTCCTGGTGAGGCGACCGCGATCGCCTTCGCCCAGCAGGGCATGGCTCCGGCCAGGCCGCTGACCCATGATCTCTTCAAGGATGTGCTCGAGGCCGTCGGCCAGGAGCTCACCGAGGTCCGTATCACGGACCTGCGGGAAGGGGTCTTCTACGCGGAGCTGGTCTTCGCCAGTGGGGTCGAGGTGAGCGCGCGGCCGTCCGACGCCATAGCGCTTGCACTTCGCACCGGGACGCCGATCTACGGCAGTGACGGGGTGCTCGACGATGCAGGTATCGCCATCCCGGACGAGCAGGAGGACGAGGTGGAGAAGTTCCGCGAGTTCCTCGACCAGATCTCACCGGAGGACTTCGGTACCAACAGTCAGTAACCGTTCTACGGGGTCGCAGTCAGCGCATCCGACAAGCCCTTCCCGCTCGCAAGACACGGGAAACCACTCTCAGGGTGATTATCACTCGGCGTGCCGAGTGTGGCGATCGTTGACGCACCCCGAGTGACTGCCTACCTTCGAGATGGCAGGTCAAGGACGGAGGTCGGCGTGAGAAGCAGCGGCGACGGTACGGCAGCGGGTGGGCCGTATCCGCAGCAGGGGAGTACAGCCGGCCACACCATCAGGCAACCGGTTAAACCGGCGGCGGTGGCGGGGGGCGGCGTGGCATCGGCCAACGACATCGGTTATCGCGGGCCGACAGCTTGCGCGGCCGCGGGGATCACCTATCGGCAGCTCGACTACTGGGCGCGCACGGGGCTGGTCGAGCCGAGCGTGCGTCCGGCATACGGCTCGGGCACACAGCGGCTCTACAGCTTCCGGGACGTCGTCCTGCTGAAGATCGTGAAGCGTTTCCTGGACACGGGCGTCGCCCTGCAGAACATCCGCACCACGGTTCAGCATCTGCGGGCCCGCGGATTCCAGGATCTTGAGCGGATGACGCTGATGAGCGACGGGGCGACGGTCTACGAGTGCTCCTCGCCCGACGAGGTCGTCGATCTGCTCCAGGGCGGCCAGGGGGTCTTCGGTATCGCCGTGGGTGTGGTGTGGCAGGACGTCGACGCCGCCCTGTCGCAGCTGCACGGTGAGCGGGTGGACACCGGCGAGACGCTGGTCGGGAACAACCCCACCGATGAGCTTGCGCGTCGACGCAACCGTGCCGGCTGACCCGGCCTGGGAATCGGGCGCGGCGATTGTCAGTGCCGTAGGGCAGCATCGATTGATGTGAGAGCCGCGCCCACCATCCTGCATCTGGACATGGATGCCTTCTACGCCTCTGCCGAGCAGGCGGCGAAGCCCAGCCTGCGCGGCAAACCGGTCGTGGTGGGCGGGCTGGGACCGCGCGGAGTCGTCGCCACCGCGTCGTACGAGGCACGGCGCTTCGGGGTGCACTCGGCGATGCCCACGGCGCAGGCGCGGCGGCTGGCTCCCAACGCGGCCTATCTGGTGCCCCGCTTCCTGCTGTACCGGACGGTCAGTGACCAGGTGATGGAGCTGCTGGCGCGGCTCTCCCCGCTGGTGGAGCCGCTCAGCCTGGACGAGGCTTTTGTGGACCTCGAAGCGGGTGGCACGGCCGATGACGCCGCTTCCGCGCTGGAGATCGGTGAGCAGCTGCGTACGGCCATCAAGGCGGTGACAGGGCTCACCGGCTCGGTTGGGCTCGCCGGTTCCAAGATGCTGGCCAAGATCGCTTCGGAGGAGGCGAAACCGAACGGGCTGCTGCTCATAGAGCCGGGGACGGAACGGGAACTGCTCGCGCCCATGTCGGTACGGATACTCCCCGGCGTCGGGCCCGCGACGGCGGACCATCTGCGCCGCGCCGGGATGACGACGGTCAACGACCTGGTCGAGGCGGGTGAGGCGGAGCTCGTACGCCTGCTGGGAAAGGCGCACGGCGGCTCGCTGCACCGCATGGCGTTCGGGTACGACGACCGGCCCGTGGTCGCGGAGCGGGACGCGAAATCGGTGTCGGTCGAGGACACCTTCGACGCGGATCTGCACGACCGGGTGCGGGTCAGGGCAGAGGTGGAACGGCTGGCTGACCGATGCGTCCAGCGACTGCGGGGCGCGGGGCGGTCCGGGCGGACGGTGGTGCTGAAGGTACGGCGGTACGACTTCTCCACGCTCACGAGGTCCGAGACGCTGCGTGGGCCCACGGACGACCCCACGGTGGTCCGGGAGGCCGCCGCACGGCTCCTGGAGGCCGTTGACACCACCGGAGGAGTACGGCTCCTGGGGGTGGGCGTCACGGGGCTTGCCGACTACACGCAGGAAGACCTCTTCGCCCAGGCCGCCGGTGAGCAGGCCGCAACCGGGGAAGCCGCCGAGGAGGAGACAGCGGTGGGGGGCGACGGGGACAAGCCGGTGGACGGTGCGCGGGAGGAGGTCCAGGAGACCGCCGAGCAGCTCGCCGCGCGGCGTTGGCCCGCCGGACACGACGTACGTCATGACACCTACGGCTATGGCTGGGTGCAGGGCAGCGGTGTCGGCCGGGTGACGGTGCGGTTCGAGGAACCCGAATCGGCGCCCGGCCGGGTGCGTACGTTCCGCATCGACGATCCGGAACTGCAACCGGCCGATCCGCTGCCGCTGGTGCGGAACCCGGTGGACTACTCGTCCTGGCCGGCCAGTCTGCCGAAGTCCCTGTCCGGGCCGGTCTCCTCGGGCGGGGAGTCCAGACCGTAGTGCCGGTAGAGCTGGAGCTCCTGTTCCGGTGAGAGATGGCGGCCTACGCCGAAGTCTGGCGCGTCCTTGATCAGCGCACGGTCGAAGGGGACGCGGAGCGAATCCTCCACGAATTCGCTGGGTTCCAGCGGGACGAACGCGTCCCGGCTGAACAGTCCGGTACGTACGGCCGCCCACTCGGGCACACCGGTCGCGTCGTCGAGGTACACCTCGTCCACGGTTCCGATCTTGGTGCCCTTGCGGTCGAACGCTTTGCGGCCGATCAGGCTGCGCGGATCGATGTCGGTCTGCACGGTCCCTCCCACTGGTCGCGGCTACTCCACAAGCACTACAGAAGTGCAGATCCGGGGGGTTGGCCACTCGAGAATTCCGCCGCGAACCCCGCTGGTAGGCTGGTGATGGCTGCTGACCCCGTGCGGGAGAGTCCTCCGGAGCGAATCCGAAGGCGCCGAAGGAGCAAATCCTCCCCGGAATCTCTCAGGCCCCCGTACCGCACGGACGAGGTCACTCTGGAAAGCAGGGCGGGTTTCGTGCGGCCGAGTGCCGGTACGGTTCCCTTCCTCACCGACGGTGAAAGCTGGTACGCCGCAGGGCGCGCCGGTGAAGCTCTCAGGTTGAGATGACAGAGGGGGAGGCCGTTCGGGCACCCGCGCCGTGGTGCCCCTCGCAGGTCGTGACAGACCAGGAGGCCTCCACCATGACCCCCCGTCGCACTCCGCTCTCCCAGCTGGAGCAGGGCATTCCGTTCGAACAGCGCCACATCGGTCCCGATGCCGAGGCGCAGTCGAAGATGCTCGCTCAGATCGGTTACGGCTCGCTGGACGAGCTGACCGCGGCAGCGGTGCCCGATGTCATCAAGAGCGCGGAGGCGCTGCAGCTGCCGACCGCCCGCACCGAGGCCGAGGTCCTGGCGGAGCTGCGCTCCCTCGCCGACCGCAACCAGGTGCTGGCCCCGATGATCGGGCTCGGCTACTACGGCACCTTCACCCCGCCGGTGATCCTCCGCAACGTCATGGAGAACCCCGCCTGGTACACGGCCTACACGCCGTACCAGCCGGAGATCTCGCAGGGCCGCCTGGAGGCGCTCCTCAATTTCCAGACGATGGTCGCCGAGCTGACCGGGCTGCCCACCTCAGGCGCCTCGCTGCTCGACGAAGGCACCGCAGCCGCCGAGGCCATGGCGCTCTCGCGGCGTGTCGGCAAGGTCAAGAACGGTGTCTTCCTGGTCGACGCCGATGTCCTGCCGCAGACGATCGCCGTCATCGAGACCCGCGCTGAGCCGACCGGTGTCGAGGTCGTCGTCGCCGACCTCTCCGACGGCATCCCGGCGGAGATCGCCGAGCGCGGCGTCTTCGGTGTCCTGGTGCAGTACCCGGGCGCCTCCGGGGCGGTACGGAACATCAAGCCCGTCATCGAGCAGGCCCACGAGCTCGGTGCGATCGTCACGGTCGCCGCCGATCTGCTGGCCCTGACCCTGCTCACCTCACCGGGCGACCTGGGCGCGGACATCGCGGTCGGTACCACGCAGCGCTTCGGTGTACCGATGGGTTTCGGGGGACCGCACGCAGGCTTCATGGCCGTACGCGAGAAGTTCGCCCGCAGCCTGCCGGGCCGCCTCGTCGGTGTTTCCGTCGACGCGGACGGCAGCAAGGCATATCGGCTGGCCCTGCAGACCCGCGAGCAGCACATCCGCCGCGAGAAGGCCACCAGCAACATCTGTACCGCTCAGGTGCTGCTCGCCGTCATGGCCGGGATGTACGCCGTCTACCACGGCCCGGACGGGCTGCGGACGATCGCTCAGCGCACCCACCGCTATGCGACGATCCTGGCCGAGGGCCTGCGCGCCTCCGGTATCGACGTCGTGACCGGTGCCTACTTCGACACCCTCACCGTGCGTGTCCCGGGGAAGGCCGCCGATGTCGTGGCCGACGCGCGCGAGCGCGGTGTCAATCTGCGGCTCGTCGACGCAGACCTGGTCTCCCTCGCCTGCGACGAGACCAGCACGCGTAAGCAGATCGCCGCCGTCTGGGCCGCGTTCGGTGCCGACGGGGACATCGAGGCACTGGACGCCGCGACCGCCGACGCGCTGCCCGAGGGCCTGCTGCGCACCGACGAGATCCTCACCCACCCGGTCTTCCACCAGCACCGTTCCGAGACCGCGATGCTGCGCTACCTGCGCAAGCTCGCCGACCGGGACTACGCCCTGGACCGCGGAATGATCCCGCTCGGCTCCTGCACCATGAAGCTGAACGCGACCACCGAGATGGAGTCGATCACCTGGCCCGAGTTCGGCGCCCTGCACCCCTTCGCGCCGGCCGAGCAGGCGCAGGGCTTCCTCACCCTCATCCGTGAGCTTGAGGAGCGCCTCGCCGAGGTCACCGGGTACGACGCGGTCTCGATCCAGCCGAACGCCGGATCGCAGGGCGAGTTCGCCGGCCTCCTGGCCGTGCGTGCGTACCACCGGGCCAACGGCGACGACCAGCGGACCATCTGCCTCATCCCGTCCTCCGCGCACGGCACCAACGCCGCCAGCGCCGTGATGGCCGGCATGAAGGTCGTCGTGGTGAAGACTGCCGACGACGGCGAGGTCGACATCGAGGACCTGCGCGCCAAGATCGAGAAGCACCGCGACGAGCTCGCCGTGCTCATGATCACGTACCCGTCGACGCACGGTGTGTTCGAGGAGCACGTCGCCGACATCTGCGCCGAGGTGCACGACGCCGGCGGTCAGGTCTACGTCGACGGTGCCAACCTCAACGCGCTGGTCGGCCTCGCCAAGCCGGGACGGTTCGGCGGCGACGTCTCGCACCTGAACCTGCACAAGACCTTCTGCATCCCGCATGGCGGCGGCGGTCCCGGCGTCGGCCCGGTCGGTGTCCGCGCGCACCTCGCGCCCTACCTGCCGAACCACCCGCTGCAGCCTGCGGCGGGCCCCGAGACCGGTGTCGGACCGATCTCCGCCGCTCCGTGGGGCTCGGCCGGTATTCTCCCCATCTCCTGGGCGTACGTACGCCTGATGGGCGGGGAGGGCCTGAAGCGTGCGACGCAGGTTGCCGTACTCGCCGCCAACTACATCGCCAAGCGTCTCGAACCGCACTACCCGATCCTGTACAACGGCCCGGCCGGGCTCGTCGCGCACGAGTGCATCGTGGACCTGCGGCCGATCTCCAAGGCCACCGGCGTCAGCGTCGACGACATAGCCAAGCGTCTGATCGACTACGGCTTCCACTCGCCGACCATGTCGTTCCCTGTCGCCGGGACGCTGATGATCGAGCCGACCGAGAGCGAGAACCTCGCGGAGCTCGACCGATTCTGCGACACGATGATCGCCATTCGTGGCGAGGTCGAGAAGGTGGCCTCCGGCGAGTGGAGCGCGGACGACAACCCGCTGAGCAACGCTCCGCACACCGCGGCGATGCTGGGCGGGGAGTGGGACCACGGCTACAGCCGTGAGGTGGCGGTCTTCCCGGCCGGAGTCTCGGCCGCCGACAAGTACTGGCCGCCGGTGCGCCGGATCGACGGTGCCTTCGGTGACCGCAACCTCGTCTGCTCCTGCCCGCCGCTGGACGAGTACGACAACTGAGGCATGAGCGGTAGGGCGTGACGCGGACATGCGTCGGGGCCGGTGCGGAGAGTTCTCCGGGCCGGCCCCAGTTCGTACCGGCCGCGGTCAGGCGGCCTTCACCACCCGGCCGGTCTGCAGGGGCCGGTGCGGGGCGATGATCTGCCCGTCCGGGAGCAGCTCACCGGTGTCCTCGAAGAGCAGGACGCCGTTGCACAGCAGGCTCCAGCCCTGTTCCGGATGGTGTGCCGTCAGGCGGGCGGCTTCCCGGTCGGCTGAGTCGGCGGTCGGGCATGGTGGCTGGTGCTGGCACATGGATGGGTTCTTTCGCTGCGTTGTGGTGAATGTCCTGCGGCTTGATGAGGTGTTCATGGCCGCCCCCCGTATCGATCGGTCCGGTCCCAGTGTTGCCCCACGGGCGTCAATCCGCAGGGATTTCGCAGCAGCACTCCTCCTTACTCCAAGGACGTGTCACCCGGCCGGACGGTTCACCGCAACTGCACTGTCACTTCGGGTGGTTCGGGGTGGCCGGACCGGGCTAGTCCAGATGGGCAGGATGTGCGCCCCGCAGCACTGTGCCCCACCACCAGGGAGGGTGGCGGGACACAGCGCGGTGATGTGGGGTGCGGCCGTCGTCAGGCCGGTGATCCGAGCAGGGGGCCGGTGCCCGGGGTGATGCGCAGCGTCATCACGCGGAGCAGATCGGCGACCCGGTGTGGTCGATGCGCCGCGATACCCGGCGGTGCGGGTGCCAGCGGTACCAGGAGATCGGCGGGGGCAAGTGCCCCGCCGGAGGCGTCGGCCTCGGTGTCGGCGTGCAGCCACAGCGCCAGCATGTAGAGCTCCGGGATGGACAGCAGCCGTGGCTGGTAGTGCGGTGTCACCGTCTCGGCCTGGCGCACGGCGAGTTCGGTCGAGGCGATGTAGGGGCCCTCGAAGAAGTGCGAGAAGGTCCAGCCGTCCGGAGTGAGCATGGTGTCTGCCGCGGCGACGGCCTGCTCCGAGCTGCGGATCAGGAACCGCCACGCGGCAAGCCGGGTGACGGGTGCGAGCCCGCTCGGGCCGATCCGCTCCAGTACATGGACGGGGAGCGGGAGTTCGGGGCTCAGTGGTCCCTGGGCGGCTCGGAGGGCAGGTGTGCGGGCCTCGCGGACTGCGGTGGGTGAACCGAGTGCCGCGAGAACGCTGCGCAGAGCGGGCGCGGGAGCCGGAGGAACATGCAGCGGCATAGTGGGTCGCCTCTCACTTCGGAGACACGGTGATGCGTGGGCGGGTGCAGACGGCGCTGTCGGCGTGCGGGGCCAGAGGAGGCCGGTGACTGGGCCGGTGCGTCAACTCTCTGCCTCGTCCGCGAAGTTTATACGACACGTGTTCACGCAGTGATTCCACTAGCCGTCGCAGGTATTGCCGACAAGGCGGTATCAGGACTTTATTATGCGGAGATTCTGCTGATTCGTCGTCAGCGGCGCAGCCACCGCCAGGGGTTTTTCCCTGGACGCGGTCGGCCGAAACGCGTCGGCGTTTTCACCACGCGCCGGGCGGCGGAAACTGCGCACTGCACCATGCCGAGGGAATGTGCCCCGGACGGCTGCCCTCAGATTACTTGGTGCGCGGCGTTCGCGGGGCGTTATGGATCACCCGGCCTGGGCATTATCGATCGTGACGCGAGCGGCCTGGGCCGCGGGCCGCCCACTCGAGGGAGGGACGCTTCGATGGGGGAGAAGGTCGTGGCGGGCGCCTTTGATCTGTCCGATCGGCAGAGGTACCGGAGGAAGCTCCACCAGTGCCTGGAGGGGCTGGAGAGGCTCCTGGCAGAGCGGAGGTTCGACCGCCCCCGCAACCTCATGGGCATGGAGATCGAGCTGAATCTGGCAGGCTCCGACGGCATGCCGAAGATGATGAATGGGGAGGTGCTCCCGCGCATCGCGAGCCGTGATTTCCAGACCGAACTCGGGATGTTCAATTTGGAGGTGAACATAGTCCCGCACCACCTGGACGGACGCGTTTTCGATCAGCTGGCGGAAGAGCTCAGGACTGGCCTTGGATATGCCCATCGGAAGGCGGGCGAGGTCGATGCCGGGATCATGATGATCGGAATTCTGCCCACCCTGGGCCGTCAGGACCTCGTTGCGGCGAACCTCTCGGACGTGGACCGCTACGCACTGCTGAATGATCAAATGGTGGCTGCGCGGGGCGAGGATTTCTCCCTCGATATCCAAGGCGTGGAACGATTGGTCTCCACCTCCTCCTCGATCACTCCCGAGGCCGCCTGCACATCGGTCCAGCTGCATCTGCAGGTGACACCGGCGCGCTTCGCGGCCGTATGGAACGCGGCCCAGGCTGTCGCCGGGGTCCAGATCGCCCTTGGTGCCAACTCGCCCTTCCTGTTCGGCAGGGAGCTGTGGCGGGAATCGCGGCCGCCGCTCTTCCAACAGGCCACGGACACCAGGCCGCCCGAACTCCAGAACCAGGGGGTGCGGCCCAGGACCTGGTTCGGCGAGCGGTGGGTTGGTTCGGCGTACGAGCTCTTCGGGGAGAATCTGCGCTACTTCCCGCCGCTGCTGCCGATCTGTGACAAGGAGGACCCGCTGCGGGTGCTCGACGAGGGCGGGGTGCCGCGGCTGCAGGAGCTCGTGCTCCACAACGGTACGGTCTACCGCTGGAACCGGCCCGTGTACGGACTGGCCGACGGCGTACCCCATCTGCGGGTGGAGAACCGGGTCCTGCCCGCCGGCCCCACGGTCACCGATGTGATCGCCAACGCCGCCCTCTACTACGGGCTCGTGCGGGCGCTCGCCGAAGAATCCCGTCCGGTGTGGACCAGGCTCCCGTTCGCAGCAGCGGCCGAGAACTTCGACACCGCCTGCCGCCACGGCATCGACGCGGAGCTGATCTGGCCCCGTCCCGGCCGTTCGGGCGGGCTGACCCGGGTGCCGGCGGTCAAGCTCGTACGGGACGAACTGCTGCCGCTGGCCGCTGCGGGGCTCGATGCCTGGAACATCGAGCCCGCGGACCGCGACCGCTACCTCGGGGTCATCGAGGAGCGCTGCAAGCGGCGGGTGAATGGAGCGTCCTGGCAGGTGGACACCTACCACCGGGCACGGGAGGCCGGACTCGACCGGCATGCGGCATTGGCCGCGACCACCCGTCGGTACGCCGAGCTGATGCACAGCGGCGACCCCGTGCACAGCTGGCCGACGGGTGTCCCCGCACTGTGACCCGCTGTGGCGGGCGCCGACAACCGCTGCCGTTCCTGACCGCGCCGAGCGCTACTCCTGGGCGGCGTGGTTGCTCTGCCCGGCCGTCATGACGGCCTGCAGAATCACGGCCTGGATCTCGGTCGGGTCGGTGACCTGGTAGCCCCCGCCGCCGGTGACCTTCGCTATCTCGTTCACCTCTTCGCGGTCGGCCTCGGGGCCGACCGCGATGGCGAGGAGCAGCACCGGACGTTCCGGGTCGGCGATCCGCTTCAGTTCCGCGACCAGGGCACTGCGGGAGATGGAGCGGTTGTCCTGGTTCGAGCCGTCGGTGAGGATCACCACAGCGTTGAACTTGCCCTTCACATACGTTGCCTGGGCATCCTTGTACGCGGCCAGAGTGGTGTCGTACAGACCGGTCGCGCCGCCTGGTACCGGCTGCAGCGCGGAGAAGGCCGCGGCGAGCCTCTCGCGGTGAGTGCCGCCGCCCTTCGCAGGGTCCCCGAGTCGGCCCGTCGGCACCAGCCTGCGGTAGTCCTTGTCGCCGTCGAGTGCGGTGGCGAACTCCCAGAGCCCGATCTCGTCGTTCGGGGTGAACTGGTTGAGGGCCTGGATCAGGGACGCCTTCGTGACGTCCATCCGGGACTGGTGGCGCCCCGGCACGATCGTGGCCATCGAACCCGAGGCATCGACGACTGTCGTCAGCCGGGCGCTCTGCACCGTGATCGTCCACATGCCGAGCGTCTGCTGGAGCGCCTCGGCGGACGGCGCTGCGGCGGCCGCGGTGGCGTACGGCTGGGGTTTCCTGCCGCCCGCCGATGCGACCACCGACTCCCCGGCCGTCCCGTCGACGTTTCTGAAGCCGTGCTCCTTCAGGATGGTTTGCGCGTCCGGCTCATTCAGCAGTTTCATGAACCGCAGGGCCGCCCGGCCCTCGGAGGTACTCATCCTGGTCTCGTCCACCAGCGTGTACGGATAGTCGAGCAGCGGGGTGCCGTCCTTGGGGTAGAAGAGATCGAGCCTTCCACCGTCGGTCGACTTCGCGTTGTGGGCGAACGCGGCCTGCTCGGAGAGGAGCACCGCCTGGTTGCGCTCCGGGTTCCCCTGCTCGGCACCCGAATCGCCCTGCGGCAGCGTTTCGAGTACCTGGGTGTCACCGTCCGACATGCGCTGTGCCAGCAGCTTGGCGGTCGCCGCGACCCTGGTGTCGCTGTCGCCGCCCTGCTTCTCGGAGGAAGCGCCGATGCTGGAGAGCGCGAGCAGACCGGTTGCACTGCGTGCCGGGTCGGCCGCGCCGAGACGCACCTTGTCCGAGTCCATGGCCGCGGCCGTCAACTCGGCCCAGGAGTACTTCTTCTTCGGCCAGCCGAGGCTCTTGGCCGCCGACGGCGCAATGGCCAGGGTGACGGGGGAGGAGGCGACGGAATCGCCGGGTGTGATCGGGATGCCGTCACCGGAGCCCTTGGCCCGGTCGAGCCACAGGTCGGAGTCTGGCAGCCAGATCTGGTAGTCCGGGGTACGGGTGCCGGAGGAGAGAGCGTCAGCGACCTTGTAGGAATCGCGGGCCACCACCCGCACGTACAGACAGCGGCCGTCGGATCTCAGGTCGTCCTTGCGCGCCTTGTCGGCGATGGCACGCACGGCGGGGGCGATGTCCGGTGAGGCCACCATGGAAAGACGTACGGCGGAGTCCTCGCAGGAATTCGAGAACGACAGCAGATCGCCCTGCACCGCGACTGCCGTTCCCGCCGCCACCGCGAGGACGAGCATGGTCGCGATCGCTACGGTCCGCCGACGGCGCGGCGGCGGACCGTCCCCGCTTCCATCGGTCGCGTAGTCGTCGGGCAAGCTGTGACGTCCCATGACGGTGGTGCCCCTCCTTGAGGATGAACAAGGAAAAGGGGGACCACACCATCGCCAATGGTGGTTGTCCCCCGGCCTGTCGCGCATGATCTTCGTACCTGCATTCGAGACCTTAGCGGGACAGGGAGCGGGATGGGGCGTGAATGCACAACTCGAGGCAGGTGTACAGGTGGAGGCGGGGCACGTGGCTGAATCTTTCCCCCAAGAGGCTGTGTCGCGACGGATCTTGCGGTCCGAAACGGTGCTGGTGCTGGCTCTCTCATTGGGCGCCAGCGGGGTGTCTGCCCTGATCAGTTTTGTCGGATCGCTGACGAAACCAGGGGGTTTGAAGCAGCAGGCCGCGACGCTCAACGGCTCGTACGCACCAGGGCGTCCATGGCTGGATCTTGCCTGGCAGCTCTTCGGAATCGCGACGGCTCTGGTGCCCGTCGCCCTCGTCGCGCATCTGTTGATGAGGGAGGGGACCGGCCTGCGTGCCATCGGCTTCGACCGGACCAGGCCATGGCCGGACCTGGGGCGCGGCGCGATGGTCGCGGCGGGTATCGGAAGCGCTGGGCTCGCCTTCTATCTGGTGGCGCGGGCAGCCGGTTTCAATCTGACCGTGGTCCCGGAATCACTGCCCGATGTGTGGTGGAAATTCCCGGTTTTGATCCTTTCCGCGCTCCAGAACTCCGTGGTGGAGGAAGTGATCGTCGTCGGGTATCTGCTTCGCAGACTCGGGCAGTTGGGGTGGACGCCGATGGCGGCTTTGGTGGCGAGTTCGGTGCTGCGTGGTTCGTACCACCTGTATCAGGGCATCGGCGGCTTCATCGGCAACATGGTGATGGGTGTTGTCTTCGTGCTGCTGTACCGGCGTTGGGGCCGGGTCGGTCCGCTGGTCGCGGCGCATGCACTGCTCGACATCGGGGCATTTGTTGGATATGCCCTACTTGCGGGGAAGGTGGGGTGGCTGCCCACACCGTGAGTGGGGTGGGACGTCGCTGGGTGGTGTTCACCGATGGGGGCGTACGGCAGTGGTCGGTGGGTGGTGTTGGCGCAGAGGGTGTACGGGAATGGTCCGTATGCCCTCTGCGGTGTCTTCGGAGGGCGTCAGAGTGCCGTGAGCAGTTCGCCGTCGATGACCGTCACGGCGTTGCCGGTCAGCAGGGTGCGGTCGCCGCGCAGCGCGGTGCGGACCAGGCCGGAACGGGCGGAGGCCTGTAGTCCGGTCAGCTCGTCACGGCCGAAGCGGGCCGACCAGAAGGGGGCCAGCGCGGTGTGGGCGCTGCCGGTCACCGGGTCCTCGTCGATCCCGACGCGTGGGAAGAAGCCGCGGGAGACGAAGTCGTAGCCGCGGGCGGGGTCCTCGGCGGCGGCTGTGGCGATGATGCCCCGTCGGGAGAGTCGGCTCAGTGCGGCGAGATCCGGGGTCAGTCCTCGTACGGTCGCCTCGTCGGCCAGTTCGACGACCAGGTCGCCGATGTGAGGGCCGGTGTCGTGTACGGAGAGCGGTTCCGCGCCCAGGGCGACGGCCAGCCCGGCCGGGGCGATCTCCGGTGTCAGTGGGGCTGTGGGGAAGTCGAGCGTGACCGTGCCGTCGGGGTGGGCGGTCGAGGTGAGGATGCCGCACCGCGCGGCGAAACGCACCGTGCCGCTCGCCGTCTGGGTGGTGTGCAGGACGTGCGCGGTCGCGAGGGTGGCATGCCCGCACATGTCGACCTCGGTGGTCGGGGTGAACCAGCGCAGTGCCCAGTCCGCGTCGCCGCCCGGCGACAGCGGGTGGGCGAAGGCGGTTTCGGAGAGGTTCAGCTCCATGGCGATCCGCTGGAGCTGTTCGTCGTCGGCAAAGGCGTCGGAGTCCAGCAGCAGGACTCCCGCAGGGTTGCCGGTGAAGGGGCGGTCGGTGAACGTGTCGACGATTCGGATCCTCATGACGTGACCGTACGTGCGGCGGAAGGCCTCAGACCAAGGCCAATTCCGTATCGCTGGACCGAAAGGCCCGGACGGTTCTCGAGGTCCCGGTAGGCCGCCATGGCCTCGTCCTCGTCGACGGCCGCGAGCAGGCGGTGCAGTGCGTCGGGCACACTGCTGGACCGGTTGCCGAGCGTGCGGAAATCCTCCCACCGTGTGCGGGCGATCTCCATCTCGGCCGGCTGTCTGCGCACCGGACACCTTTCCTGCTCTCGCGCATCAATTGGACCACGCTCCGCCCTGGTCGTACGTGGCGTCCGGCGGGAATTGGCTCCGCTTGTACCGGGCCTGGCAGCAACAATCCGGTACGTGCGGCGCGAGCCGTCCGGCCGGGACGAGACGCGGCACCACCGGTTCGTCCGGGGGTGCCGCCTTCTGGCCGTCACGGTGTCGCGTGAGGAACGGTGCGACGCGTCGTCGATGGGGGCGAGAAGGGCAGCAAGCTGTATGTGCTGTCCGAGGCCCAGGGCCTCCCGCCGGCCGTCGCGGTGTCGGGGCGAACCTGTACGACAGTCAGGCGTTCAAGCCGCCGATCCTCGGCATACCCGCCGTCCGTTCCCGGCGTGGTCCCCGTCGGCGGTGGCCGGTGAAGATCCGGGCAGACAAGGCGTACTGCTCCGCCGAGCACATCAGCCGGCTTCGCGGCCGGAACCTCTCACCCGGCCGAAGGCCGACCAGGATGTTTGTCCAGCGACCGGTTCCGATATATCGTTGACGCATCGCGACAGATCAACGATGGAAGGAGCGTAGCGATGCGATCACGTGGACATGAGCATGAGCGCGGGCATGGACATGGGCACTGCGGGACCGGTCATCAAGGTCGGGGCGACTTCGAGGGGCGGCGGGCGGCCTTCGGGCAGTTCGGTCCGCCTTTCGGCGGCGGTCCCTTCGGTGGCGGACGCGGTCGGGGCGGCGGCCGGGGAAGGGCGCGCCGCGGTGACGTACGTGCGTCGATCCTGGCGCTGCTGAAGGACCGGCCGATGCACGGGTACGAGATGATCCAGGAGATCGGCGAGCGCAGCGGCGGGGCCTGGCGGCCCAGTCCGGGCTCGGTTTATCCGACCCTCCAGTTGCTGGAGGACGAGGGGCTGATCGTCAGCGCGAGCGAGGGCGGCAAGAAGCTGTTCACGCTCACCGGCACCGGCCGCACCGAGGCGGAGTCGGGCCCCGACGCGCCCTGGGAGGAAGCCGGGCGCGGAGTCGACTGGGAAAGCGTCAACGAGATCCGGCAGGCCGGTTTCGGCCTGATGGAGGCGTTCGGTCAGGTCTGGAAGACCGGTTCGGCCGATCAGCGCCAGAAGGCGCTCGCGGTCGTCAATGACGCCCGTAAGAAGCTCTATCTGATCCTCGCCGACGAGCACTGAGCCCGCAGGCGGGGTGCCGAGGGCCTCGCGGCCGAGCCGCGAGGCCCTTCCCGTCGCTCCGGTGGCGGTCAGGCGGCGACGAGCCCGCCCAGTTTGCGCAGTGACTCGACGAGCGCGGCGGTTGCGGAGTCCTTGAGCTTGCCCGCCATCAGGGAGACCGCGGCGCCGGTGAACTCTCCGTCGATGCGTACCGTGGTCGCGTCCCCGTCGGGGGTCAGCGAGTAGCGCATGGCCAGGTTGACGCCCATCGGCCCCTTGCCCTTGGTGGTCAGCAGGCGCGCGGTCTCCAGCTCCGCGACCGTCCACGTCACCTCGGCGGGGAAGCCCATGAGCTTCATGTTCTCCTCGTAGGTGGCCGCGAGTTCGAGTGTCGTCGGGCCGCCCTTGGGGAAGCTGGTGTGGGTGGCGTTCCACTGGCCGTACGCGGTGAAGTCCGTCAGCTTGGCCCAGACCTTCTCGGCCGGTGCTTCGATGCGTGCTTCTGCACTGACTTCGGCCATGCGACCACCCCTTCTCGGCGGGTTACGGTGTCGCGGAACGTAGTCGCAGTGCCGTGAACATTCAATACTGATGAACTGTCAGATCTGTGTGGTCCGTTCCCCCCGTTCCCGCCCGCCAGATCAGTGCGGCGTCGAACCGGTCGGAGGCGCGCGGGTGCGGGCCGTCGTCATGGCAGTGGAACGCGGCCCAGAAGAGATCGGCGCGCAGGGCGTCCGCCGGTGCGTGGATCCGGTATACATACTCCCGTCCGTCGAGCGCCGGTAGGGCGACCAACCAGGACACGTCCGTGGGCCCCCTTCCGGCTGCCGTATGGGTGGTGTGGCGTGTGGGACGTACGAGGGAGGCTCGCGGTTGCTCCGGGGGCGCGGCGCAAGGCGGCGCGCGCCGTTTTCCCGGATCGGATCCGGGAATGGCGAGATCTCATCCGTAAGGAGGAGGAACCGCTCGGGTGTGCCCAACTTGCGTGGGATGCCTAAATGGGCCCCTCCGGCGATGCTTCGGCGCGGTGGGACTGATGGGGTAAGGGGTGTGCAAAACCGGACGCCGTGGATCCCTCAGCAGCCCGCACCGAACCGTGCTGAGCTCGACGCCAGACTCACTGTGGAGCTGGCCGCCGTGGTGACGGGTGCCCGAAGGCGCGCACTGCGCGACGGCGACCGGCAGATCGACACCGCGCATCTGCTGCACTCCCTCATCGAATCGGACCCCGAGGTGCGGGCGGCCTTCGAGGGCGGACCCCAACTGGCCAAGGTG
The DNA here is from genome assembly GCF_055602785.1 of Streptomyces sp. NPDC037301. NCBI lineage: Bacteria > Bacillati > Actinomycetota > Actinomycetes > Kitasatosporales > Streptomycetaceae > Streptomyces > Streptomyces sp. NPDC037301. The sequence goes on along the minus strand of NZ_JBVJWD010000015.1, from coordinate 194,851 downwards.
CTCGGATATCTCGTCCAGCGCAGTATCGGATATGGGCTCCGCTGGCAAGGCGCGGTGGAGGACTCCGGCGCTGTCCCGGTCGTTGAGGACCCGGATTCCGCGGTGCGGGACACGGGGGTGGAGGGCTGGTCGCCCTCGGCTGCTTCGGCGATGGCCGAAGCCCGTGAGCGGGCGGAGCTGCGCGGCGACGCGCGGGCCGGAGGGCTCGATCTGCTGGCGGCGCTGGCCTTGGACCACGAGTGCCGGGCCGTCGAGGTGCTGCAGCGGGCCGGCGTCGACGCGGAGCAGCTTGCGGCCCGGATCGTGGGGGCGTCCGGCCAGGGGTGACGGGGAGTCGGGGGCTGACGGCCTGACGTGCGGGCGCCGATTCAGCGTGGCGGTTCGGTCAGGGCCTTGAAGGCCGGGCGGAGCAGGGCGGCGATGCGGTCGGCGGGGGCGTGGCGGAGGGTGTCGAGGCCGAGTAGCTGGTGGCCGATGGTGACGCCGACCATGGTGGTGATGACCAGTGCGGCGCGCAGTTCGGCGTCCTCGGCCTCCGGTAGTGCCGCGCCGATGCTGCCGATCTGCCGGTCGAGGCTCGCACGGACGTGATCGGCCGCGGCTGGATCGGTGAGCATGGAGCGCATCATCGCCAGTGTGCCGTGGGGAAGGCCGCCGAGCTTGAGGCCGAGCGTGGCGATCAGTTGATCCACCAGCGCGTCGCCGTCGGTGCCGGTCGGCAGCGCGGGGGGCGCCTGTACGGCCTGGGTGAACAACTCGCGTTTCGCCCCGAAGTACTGCATGACCAGAGCCGCATCGACGCCTGCCGCAACTGCCACGGCGCGGATGGTGGTGCGATCGAAGCCCCGCTCGGCGAACAGCCCGCGGGCGCTGTCGAGGATGCGCGCCTCGGTGGCTCGGCGGCGCTCGGCGCGGGAGATGTGAGGGATGGTCACGATTTCACTCTACAGCCGTTGACCGAAGCCTTGACGGGCTCGTACGGTAATTGGGTCAACATTCGTTGAATGAACGGATCGAGTAGTGGATGGAGTGAGTGCCGTGTCAGGTCGGCAGAAGCCCTCGGCCCGTACGCCCCGCGAGGTGCTGGGGCGCTACCACCAGGCCATGCTCGACAAGTCCGCGGACGACCTCGCCGACCTGTACGCCGCGGACGCGGTGCACGAGTTCCCGTTTTCCTCTCCCGGGTTTCCCTCCCGCTATGAGGGGCGCGAGGAGGTGCGTGCCGGATACCGGGCGGCCTGGGGCGCGAGCCCCGTCCGGGTGGAGGCCGTCGAGGACATGGAGATCCACGAGACCGCCGATCCGGAAGTGATCATTGGCGAGCACGTCGTGGTCGGCGCGCTGCCGGCCGGGACCTTCGCCGTGCCCGGTGTGCTGATCGTCCGCGTCCATGACGGACTGATCACACGGGTCCGTGACTACATGGACGGACTGGCTGTCGCCGGACTGGGCGAGCTGATGGCGAAAGTTGCGGTGGAGCCGAGCGTCTGACGGAGAGTATGCGTCAGGGGTCACAGGGGTGACGCTACTGACAACAGCTGGCATGATGTCCCGATGCACGCGTCTCAGGGGAGAAGCGCCGGCCTGGGACTTGCCCTGGCCTCGGCGTTCGCATTCGGTGGTTCAGGGGTGGCGGCCAAGCCGCTGATCGAGGCAGGACTCGATCCGCTCCATGTGGTGTGGCTACGGGTGGCGGGCGCCGCCCTTGTCATGCTGCCCGTCGCTTGGCGCCACCGGGTTCTCGTGCGCAGTCGGCCAATCCTGCTGCTGGGGTTCGGGCTGCTCGCCGTGGCCGGTGTGCAGGCGTTCTACTTCGCTGCGATCTCCCGTGTCCCCGTCGGTGTCGCTCTTCTCGTCGAGTATCTGGCGCCCGCGCTCGTCCTCGGCTGGGTCCGCTTCGTCCAGCGCCGGCCGGTCGCCCGGGGTGCCGCGGTCGGTGTGGTGCTTGCCGTAGGGGGACTCACCTGCGTGGTCGAGATCTGGTCGGGTCTGAGCTTCGATGTGGTCGGGCTGCTGCTCGCACTCGGCGCCGCCTGCTGTCAGGTCGGCTACTTCGTCCTGTCGGACCAGGGCAGCGCGGAAGGAGTCGAACCTCCGCATCCGGTCGGTGTCATCGCGTACGGGCTGCTGATCGGCACGGTCATTCTCACCGTGGTCGCACGGCCCTGGGGCATGGACTGGTCGGTTCTGGGCGGCAGCGCGGGCATGGACGGCACGGATGTACCCGCCTGGCTGCTGCTTGTCTGGATCGTGCTGATGTCGACGGTGATCGCCTACGTCACCGGGGTGATCTCGGTGCGGCTGCTCTCACCCGCGGTGGCGGGTGTCGTCGCCTGTCTCGAGGCGGTCATCGCGACCGTGCTCGCTTGGGTGATGCTCGGCGAGCACCTGTCGGCGCCGCAGCTCATCGGCGGTTCCATGGTGCTGATCGGTGCCTTCATCGCCCAGTCGGCGACACCGAAGACGCCCTCCGGTCCCGTCGCATCCGGACGGGGCGAGGGGCACACTGCGGGATCGGACGGAGGCCGTGCCGCTGCCGAGGGGGAGTTGTCCGCGGGTCGTACTGCGACGTAATGTGACGATCATGCATTCGACCGTACTTTCGCCGCCTGCCGTCTAGCGCGGGCGGCCACTCCTGACGAAGACCGGGCTCGGGCAGTTCCGAGCGGTTCGTCGCTGCCCGTGTACCGAGCCGAGCGACCACCGTCCTGTCCTCATCTGGAGAAGTCACGTGTCGAACCCTGCTACCGGCCTGCCCGTCGGGCGAAGCCTCTTCTATCTGATCGTCGCCGGTGTTGCCTGGGGCACTGCCGGGGCCGCCGCTTCGCTGATCTTCGAGGTCAGTGATCTGGGCCCACTCGCCCTGTCGTTCTGGCGTTGCCTGGGCGGCCTCGTGCTGCTGCTCGCCGCGCTGGCGCTACGGCCCCGACGCGTGGCCGTCCCCGCCGAACCGCGCCGTCGTCGGCTGCTGCGCGTCCTGGGGACCGGCGTCGGTCTCACCGTCTTCCAGAGCGCGTACTTCGCGGCCGTCGAGGCGACCGGCCTCGCGGTCGGGACCGTCGTCACCCTTGGAGCGGGCCCCGTGTTCATCGCGGTCGGTGCACGGTTGACCATGGGGGAGCGGCTGGGACGCGGCGGACTCGCCGCGGTGGTGGGTGCGCTGGCCGGGCTCGCCGTACTGGTGCTCGGCGGCGACGGGGCCACCGTGCGGCCCGCCGGAGTCGCCCTGGCACTGCTCTCCGCGGCCGGCTACGCGACGATCACCCTGCTGACCCGGTGGCTCGGTCGCGATGGCGGCGCCACCGACTCGCTCGCCACCAGCGCATGGGCATTCGGGATCGGAGCCGTCGGACTGCTGCCGATGGCTGCGGCCGAGGGGCTCGTACCGCATACCGCTCAGGCCGCGCAGGTCGTGACGCTGCTGGTGTACGTGGCGGCGGTACCGACCGCGCTCGCCTATGCGCTCTACTTCGCGGGCGCCGCGGCGGTACGTGCCGCGACAGTGTCCGTGATCATGCTGCTCGAACCGGTCAGCGCGGCGGTCATCGCCGTGGTGGTGCTCCGTGAACAGCTCACCGCGGCCACCGTCGTCGGGACACTGCTGCTCCTGGTAGCCGTGGCGGGGCTGGCGTTCGCCGAGGCGCGCAGCGCCGCGTACGCCCGCCGCCGGGCGGCCGTACCGGCCTGACCGGCGGGGTGGCCGGAGGTACCCGGCGGCGGGCTAGGCCACCCCGGGAGGGGTCAGAGCGAGGCGATGTAGTCCGGCACCCCGATGGCGGGATCGAGGTCGTGCGAAGGGAGCGGGGTCGCATAGCCGTGGGCGAGCGGCACGACGCCCGCCCAGTGGGGCAGCTCGAGGTCGCGGGGTTCGTCGTTGGGGCCGCCGGTGCGGATCTTGGCGGAGACCTCCTGGAGGTCCAGGCGGATGACCGCTGTCGCGGCCAGCTCCTTCTCGTCGGCGGGCCGCGAGTCCGCGGACCGGCCCGGCACCACGTGGTCGACGATCGCGTCGAGGGCGGTCCGCCGCTCATGCGGGTCGGTGACCGTCCGCGCGATGCCGTGGACCACCACGGAGCGGTAGTTGATCGAGTGGTGGAAGGCGGAACGGGCGAGCACCAGTCCGTCGACATGCGTCACCGTCAGGCAGACGGGCAGGCCGGGATCGGTCCGGCCGGCCTCCCGCAGCGGCCGGGAGCCGGTCGAGCCGTGTACGTAGAGCCGCTCGCCGACCCGGCCGAAGAGCGTCGGCAGGACGACCGGTGAGCCGTCACGGACGAAGCCGAGATGGCAGACATACGCCTCGTCGAGTATCGAGTGGACCAGTTCCCGGTCGTACGCCGCGCGATCGCGGGAACGGGTCGGGACGGTGCGCTCGGTCGGCTGGTATCCGGCCGCGGTGTCCGGGCCCGTGGTCTGCGGCGATGCGGTGTCCGGCATTGCGTACTCCATTGCACTAGTGCATAATCTTGTTTGTGCTAGGAGAGTATCGGATCGTCGGGCGGCGTGCAGCGGAAATTGCCGCCAGTGTGGAGCGCGGGGTCGGGTCGGGGGAGCTCGCGCCCGGACAAGTGCTGCCGCCCATGCGGGAGTTGGCGGACCTGCTGGGGGTGAATCCCAATACGGTGGCGGCCGCCTACCGCACGCTCCGCGACCGCGGGGTGATCGAGACGGCCGGGCGCCGGGGCAGCAGGGTGCGGCCGCGACCCGCGAGTACGGCGCGCGGTTCCCTCCGGGTCGAGGCGCCGCCCGGGGTGCGCGACCTGGGGGAGGGGAACCCCGATCCGGTGTTGCTGCCCGCGCTGGGGGAGGCATTCGCGGCGGCCGCGGGTGAGTATGCGCGGCGGCCCGGAATGTACGGACAGCCACCGGTGGACCCGGAGTTCGCCACACTCGCCCGCGCCGCGCTGGATGCCGACGGACTGCCGGCCGGATCCGTGGTTGCGACCTCCGGATCGCTGGATGCGATCGAGCGCGTACTGGTCGCGCATCTCAAGCCCGGTGACGCGGTGGCCATCGAGGACCCGGGGTGGGGCAGCTTGCTGGATCTCGTACCGGCGCTGGGGTTGCGCCCAGTGCCCGTCGCGCTCGACGACGAGGGACCGTTGCCCGATGCCGTCGAGCACGCGCTGAACGCCGGTGCCCGCGCCCTCGTGGTCACCGACCGCGCGCAGAATCCGACCGGGGCCGCGATCAGCGCCGGGCGCGCCTTCGAGCTGCGGGGCGTTCTTGCCGGACACCGCGGCGTTCTCCTGATCGAGGACGACCACGGGCACGCCATCGTCGATCTGCCGCTGTACCCGCTGGCGGGCGCCACGGACCGGTGGGCATTCGTGCGGTCCGTGGCCAAGGCGTACGGACCGGATCTGCGGGTCGCCGTGCTGACCGGCGACCCGGTCACGGTCGACCGGGTGTCGGGCCGGCAGCGGCTGGGCCCCGGCTGGGTCAGCAGACTGCTGCAACGGGCCGTGGTGCACTTGTGGTGCTCGGGCGCGGTCGATTCGGGCGAGGTGGCAGGGGCGTACGCCGAGCGGCGGGACGCGCTCGTGAAGGCGCTGGAGGAGCGGGGCGTGGAGGCGCACGGACGCAGCGGCATGAACGTGTGGGTACCGGTCAGCGACGAGACCGGTGCGGTGGCGCGGCTGCTGCACGCAGGCTGGGCGGTGGCGCCCGGTGCGAGGTTCCGGATGGCCGCGCCCCAGGGGATCCGGCTCACCGTCTCACCGCTGACCGGGGCCGACATCGGGCCGCTGGCCGATGCGGTGGCGGCAGCTGCGGGACCGGCGAAACCGCTGAACTACGGCTGAGCCTCGGTCCTGGCCTTGCCGCTGCGTGCCCTGCTCTGGGTGAGAGCGGCACCTGCCAGGACCACGAGCGCGCCGACCGGAGTGTTCCAGCTCAGCTGCTCGCCGAGCATGACGACTCCGGCCGCGGTGGCGATCACCGGAATGAAGTAGGTCACCATCTGCGCGGTCGTCGGTCCGACCTCCTCCACCAGGCCGTACTGCATCAGCACCGCGAGGCCCGTGCCGAGCGCCCCCAGGGCGACCACGGCAAGTGTCGGGAGCAGCGGGAATCCATCGGGAGCCGATGTGAACAGCGGGGTCACCAGGGCGATTTGCACCGTGCCGAGAAAGAGCTGGCTGCCGGTCAGGGCGAGCGTGGACGAACTGCTGCCCGCCAGCGTCCTGCGGACGTAGATCCAGCCGACCGGATAGCTGAGGGAGGCGAGCAGGGCCATGGCCGTACCGCTGAAGTCCAGCCCGGAGAAGCCCTGCCAGGCGCCAAGCACGGTAAGTACACCGAGGAATCCGAGCCCGAGTCCGGCGACGCGGCGACGGGTCGGCCGGTCTTCGGAGAGCGCGACGAGTGAAAGCGCCATGCCCCACAGGGGCGAGGTCGCATTGCAGATTCCGGCCAGCGTCGACGGGATGCTCAGCTCGGCATACGCGAAGAGCGAGAACGGCAGTGCGTTCAGGAAGAACGCGGCGACGGCCAGGTGCCCCCACGTGCGGGCGCCGCGCGGCAGCCGCTCACGCCGTACTGCCATCGCGACGGCAAGCACCGCCGTGCCCGACAGGAGGCGGCCGAGAGTGACCTGGAACGGGGCGTACCCCTCGGTACCGACCTTGATCAGAAGGAAGCTGAAACCCCAGATGAGCGAGAGTGCCCCGAACCGGATCCGCCAGTCCGGCGCCCGGCGCACGGCAGGCGCCGGGACCGGAGCCGGAGTGGTCGTCCCGGCCTGCGGGGCAGGGGTGGAGGGCTTGGCGGGAGGAGTGGTTCTCTGCGTGGCAGGGGCGCTCATGGGGTCAACCATGACGAAAAAGATCGCGTAGGACAAGTGAGATTTTGTGCGGGATTTCGCGTAGCATTGCTTACATGTTGAACCTGGAGCGCCTGCGTACCCTGGATGCCCTCGCCCGGCACGGTTCGGTCAGCGGTGCCGCCGAGGGGCTGCATGTCACCACATCGGCGGTCTCCCAGCAGATGTCGAAGCTGGAGCGGGAGGTGGGGCAGCAGCTCCTCGCCAAGAGCGGCCGCGGGGTCCGGCTCACCGACGCCGGCCAGTTGCTCGCCGACCATGCGGCCCGGATCCTGTCCCAGGTCGAGCTGGCCCAGTCCGACATCGAGGCGCAGCGCGGTGAGGTGGTGGGCGAGATCCGGCTCTCCGCCTTTCCGACCGCGGCGCGCGGACTCTTCCCCGCGGCGCTCCTCGCGCTGCGCGCCGATCATCCCGAACTGCGCGTGCGAACACGGGAATTGGAGCCCGAGGACGGAATCCGTGCGGTGATCAGGGGTGACGTCGACCTCGCGGTGGTGCTGGACTGGAGCAACAAGCGGCTGCCGGTGCCCGGCGGCCTGGCAAAGGCCGAACTCCTCGACGACGCACCGGACATCGCGATGCCGGCCGATCATCGGCTCGCGGACCGGGTGGAGGTGGATCTGGAGGAGTTCGCCGACGACGATTGGGTGTCATGGCCGGAGGGTGAATTCTGCTACGACTGGCTGATGTTCACTCTGCGCTCGAAGGGCATTGAGCCGCGCATCGCGCATCTGGCGGGCGAGCACCACACCCAACTCGCCCTGATCGCCGCAGGTATGGGGGTCTGTGTGGCGCCGAGGCTGGGCCGAGGACCGGTACCCGATGGGGTGCGGCTCGTGCCCGTACGGCAGAAGATGCGACGGCACGTCCATGCCGTGTGGCGTACTGACGCGGACCGGCGTCCGTCGATCAGGGCGGCGGTGGCGGCGCTGCGGATGGCCGGTCGGGAGCTGGATGCGCCGTCGTCGTGGGACGGGACAGGGTGTTCTCAGGTCTCGGACGGTCCCGCGAGCTTCCGGAAGTCCCAGGAGGTGATGGACTGAGGGGTGAGCCGCAGCCAGGCGTGCCGGCCGTCGTGCGGCATGGTGTCCATCCCGAAGTACTTCTCCGCGAACAGCCGTTCCGGAATGTCGATTTCGGGGCACGGTTCGCCGGTACGGGGTGCCTCGCCCACAGGGACGGCCGCGCCGGAGAGTTCGATGCCGCGCAGATCCGCGTACTCCACCCCGTCGTCCACGACCACCGCGATCCTCGGGTCGTCGCACAGCTGGGACCAGCGCAGGCTGCGGGTGATCGAGTACAGCCAGAGCGAGGTTCCGTCCCAGGCGTACCAGAGGGCGCCGACATGCGGGTGGCCGTCCGCGGACACGGTGGCGACCCGGCAGGTGCGCTGCTCGGCGAGATAGGTGTCCCGTTCCGCGTCCGTCATCATGATCCGACGGCCCCGTCGCTGAATGGCGGCCATGGGACGCCCCCTCCCGATAGCTGACTCCGTGTCAGAAATCATGGGGCCTCTTCCCTCATCACGCAATGGCGGTTAACCTCGCGCGCCCGATCCGCCGCCGAAAGGGGCAGCCGTGTCGTCGAAGGAACAGCTCGCCGAGCAGCTCGATCCGGCCACCACCGTGCTTCTGACGGTCGAATGCCAGCAGGGCGTAGTGGGCCCGGGCAGCGCGCTGCCCGAACTGGCCGAGGAGGTGAGGTCCTCCGGCGCCCTTCACCGCGTCGCCCGACTGGTCGCAGCCGCCCACGAGGCCGGGGTCCAGGTACTGCACGCGGTGGCCGAACGCCGTCCCGACGGGCGGGGTGCCAACAACAACGCCCGCCTCTTCCGGGCCGCCGGCCGGCTGCCCGTACAACAGCACTCGGGCACCACGGCGGTACGGATCGCCGCGCCCATCGAGGTGGCGGACGGGGACCTCGTCGTGCGCAGACTGCACGGCCTTTCGCCCATCGCCGGCACGGATGTGGACGCACTGCTCCGCAACCTCGGCTGCCGGACGCTCGTCGTCACCGGGGTCTCGGCCAATGTCGCCATCCCCAACGCCGTGTTCGACGCGGTGAATCTCGGATATACGTCGGTGGTGCCGTCCGACGCCATCGCGGGGGTGCCGGCCGACTACACCCCCGCGATGATCCGCAACACACTCGCCCTCGTCGCCACCATCACGACCACCGACGACGTACTCGGCTGCTGGCGGAGCCGAGGTCGGGTCAGGGCCTGATCGGCCGATCAGGCCGGACCGGCCCTAGGAAGCGAGCGTGATCGAGCCGCCCTCGACCGTGATAGGCCGGGCGGGCAGCGGCTGGGTGGCCGGACCTGCTGCCACACTGCCCGTCGCCACATCGAACTTGCTGCCGTGACAGGGGCAGTTGATGGTTCCGCCCGACACGCTCGACACCGCGCATCCCTGGTGGGTGCACTTCGACGAGAACGCCTTGAACTCGCCGGCCTTGGGCTGCGTCACCACGACGCCCCGGTCGGCGAAGATCTTTCCGCCGCCCTCCGGAATGTCGGCGGTCTTTGCCAGAGCGGGTCCGCCGTCGTGCGATCCGTCACTGGCAGGGGGGGCGGCGGGCGGGGCCTCGACCGCATCCGAACCGCCCGAGTCCTTCTGGTTGCCGCACGCAGTGAGTACGGCAGCCACCGAGACGGCCCCGACCGCTGCGACAACGGCCCGACGCCCGGGACGGACCTCGTGGTCCTGCGATGCGCTCATGCTGGCTTTCCCTTCCGCGATGTTCATGACTTCGGTGTCCGACCAGGGGTACGCGCAGCGGAACGCCCGCGTTCAACGCCCCAGGGACTTCTTGAGGAAGTCCCGCTCCAGCAGCAACAGATCGCTGACAGTCTCCTCCCGGGTGACCAGATGGCCGGACCCGGACAACGGCAGAACCGTGTGCGACCGGCCCGCGGCCAGCAGCGCGGCGGAGAACCGCAGCGTGTGAGCGACGGCCACATTGTCATCGGCAAGTCCGTGCACCAGCATGAGCGGGCGTGTCGGCCCGGCCGCCTCCAAGTGCAGTGAACTGCGGTCGTGGTTCTCCGGAAGTACATCCGAGTGGCCGAGAAACCGTTCCTCCCAATGGGTGTCGTAGAGCCGTCCGTCGGTCGGCGCACCACCGGCGACCGCCGCGTGGAAGACCTCCGGGTGACGCAGCGCAGCGGCAGCCGCGAGATACCCGCTGAACGACCGGCCGAGCATGGCGACCCGCGCCGGGTCCGGCTCGGGATACTGTGCGGCAGATGCGTGCAACGTGTCCCTGTATGCAGTGGCCCGTGTGCGGGGCGAGCAGCACGGGCAGCGGGGCGTCCCCCGGCCGGTACCACGACGACAGATACGGCCTGCTGCGCAGCTCGCGTCACCGTCCTCGTGCAGCCGGAGCCGGCTGACCTGACCCGTACCGGACGTGGTTCGTACGAGGAGCACCCGGGCGCCGTCCGGTGAGGCGGTGAGCTGTCGGGGCATTCCGAGCGAGAAGCGGAAGGTGCGAGCTGCCGGGGGAATCGCCGGGTGTTGTCGAGCGCGTCGTCAGCCGTGGAGTCGAATGCGACCGACCGGCGCTTGCCAGGCAGGGGCCGGGCCGACTGCGGGGAGGCCACGCATCACGCGTGATTGTCAGAGGCGTCTGCAAGGCTGAGCGGTATGACACTGAGGAACTTCAACGACCTTGAGCGGGCCATTCGCGGCGGTTGGGGCGCGGACACCACGACGCCGGATCACCGTCCGGACTGGACCCCGGACAATCCGGCGCGCGACCAGTGCGGTGTCACCGCCCTGGTGGTGCACGACCTGTTGGGTGGTGAGCTGATTCGCGGTGAGGTTCATGTCAATGGCGAGCGAGTGGACTACCACTGGTGGAACCGTCTGGGCATGGGGATCGAAGTCGATCTCACCCGCGAGCAGTTCGGCCCCGATGAGACAGTCGTCGGCGGAGTTGTGATTGAACGGCCTGCGGAGATCGTGCGGCTCCGTGAGGAGTATGAGCTTCTCCGCAGCCGAGTAGTGGCTGAGCTGTGTTCGTAGGCGATACGTCTCCGGGGTTTCCCGCGCGGTGACGATGCGGGGTCAGCGAGCTGTCGCGTCGTTCGCGCGGAAGACCGGTTCTCCCTCAGGCAACCGGGCGAAGAGGAGGGTCCGGTCCAGCTGCTCCTCGTCCTCGTCCTCCTCGTTGCTGAACACCTCGTCCACCAAACAGTTCGCGCAGCTGCTCCTGTACGCCGTCGCCGTACCCCTGCCGGTAGCCGTCCAGATCGAAGTGGGTGTGCCTCCACCGCGGCGATCGTGCAGTGCTCGTCCTCGATGACCAGCCGGGCGCGGATGGTGCCCGCCTGGAGAGTCTGGTCGTTGCAGTAGCCGTAGACGACCTCGGCCTCGATGTCGCCGCCGACGGACATCTCGCCGTCGGCGTGCACCGCGCGGGCTGTCACATCACCGCCGACGGCGACGACGGAGTCGGGGCCGCAGTCGGCCAGGCAGCCTTCGACGGTCAACGAGCCGGTGACCACGAACGGGGCCACCACGTCCAGATGCCCCTTCACCACGAGATCCCCATGGTGGAAGAACGGCGCGCCCATTCGCTGGTCACCGGTACGGGCATCGTCGCCGAGAATCTCTGCGCACAACTCCGGTATCAGCCTCACGTGATCGGGATCGGCGTCGTTGCGCAGCTCGGCGACGAATTCCTGGTAGCTGTCGAACTCCGGCCGCACGAGCTCCGTCAGCCAGCCACTCTCGTCCGGAATCCCGGCGGCCCGGCAGGCTCCGGACGCAGTGACCCGCTTCCCCTCGGCGACCCGGCGGGCAACGGCCTGCCGTCCACTGCGGAATAACCGCCATGGGCCGGTGTGCCCGCCGCCTTCAGCATGGCCACGATCTCGGCGGCCCGTTCGGCGGCGTCGACATCATGGGCAGGGCTGACGGCAGCAAAAAGGGCTCTGTTCTCCGAGTCGCTCATGGCAGGACTCTATGAACTGCCACTGACATTGATACTCGTACGTGGGTTCCGGTGGTCGTGGCTCTGCCACTGACTGACAACCATTCCCGTCGACAGGATCCTGCGCCCGGACCGTAACCCTTGGCGGATCGGTGGTGGCGAGATTGTCAGAGGCTCGGGTCGCGATGGGTGGGCTGTCCGTCGAGGACGGTGAGCAGCACAGGGAGTCGGGGCAGGTCCGTGGCCGGGTCACCGAGCGGGTTGTCCGCGAAGACGGTGAGGTCTGCGCTGTGGCCGACGGCGAGGCGACCTGCGTACTCTTCTTCGCCCGCCGTGTAGGCGGCGTTGAGGGGCATCCCCTGGCGCGTCTCCAGCGGTGTCAGCGCCTGTTCGGGGCCGTGCGGGGGCCGGGTCGGGTCACGGCTGGGGCGGCGGTGGCGGGCACCGGCCATGACGGCCGGCGGCGGACATCGAGCTGGTCGCCGATCCGGCGCAGAGTGATTCACTCCAGGGCGCCGACCTCGCCCTCCCGTCGGCGTCGTGGCTGCGTCGGCCGTCTACGCGCTCATGACGCGCTCCGGCCTCGGGCTCGGCGCCCGTGCCCGCGCGGCAGGCCTGCCGGTCCCGGCCCACAACGCCCCGGATTCTCCCCGGGTCAGTACCGGGTCTCGCGGGAGGGCTGAGGCTTCGGCCCGGCCGCGGATCGCGGTCCGAGCGCCGGATAGCCTGGAAAAATGCTCACCGAAGTCACCGCGACCCGCTATGTCACGCCCTTGCGGGAGGGCGGATCTCTGCCCGGAATCGTCGAAGCCGACGACCTCGGCACCTACGTCATGAAATTCACCGGCGCCGGACAGGGCCGCAAGACACTGGTCGCGGAGGTCATCTGCGGACAGCTCGGCCGCAGGCTCGGCCTTCGCGTCCCCGACCTCGTACAGATCCAGCTCGACCCGGTCATCGGGCTCGCCGAGCCCGACCAGGAGGTGCAGGAACTCCTGAAGGCCAGCGGCGGGCTCAATCTCGGGATGGACTTCCTGCCCGGCTCGATCGGCTTCGACTCGCTCGCCTACCAGGTGGACTCCCGGGAAGCCGGACGTGTCGTCTGGTTCGATGCGCTGATCAACAACGTCGACCGGTCCTGGCGCAACCCGAACATGCTGATCTGGCACGGCGACCTGTGGCTCATCGACCACGGCGCCACCATGATCTGGCACCACAACTGGCCCGGCGCCCAGGTCTCCGCCGCCAAGCCGTACAACGCCTCGGACCATGCGCTGGCCCCGTTCGCCCCCGATATCGCGGCGGCCGCCGCCGAGCTCGCCCCGTTGGTCACCGAGGAACTGCTCACCGAGGTCGCGGCCGATGTCCCCGACGAGTGGCTGGTGGACGAGCCCGGCTTCGACTCCACCGACGAGCTGCGCCGCGCCTATGTGGAAGCGCTGCTGCCGCGCGCCGCCACCATTCATGAGCGGATCGCGATGGAGGGCCCCACCGAGCCCAAGCCGTCACAGGCCCCCGGCTGGCTCACCGAGCACCTCACCCCCTGGCCGCACCCCACCAAGAAGAAGAACGACAAGGACGGCCAGCGGTGATCAAGCGCGATGTCTTCGAGTACGCGCTGCTGCGCGTGGTGCCGCGAGTACAGCGCGGCGAGTTCTTCAACGCGGGCGTGGTCGTCTACTGCCACGCGCAGGGTTTCGTCGCCGCCCGTACCCATCTCGACGAGACCAAGCTGAAGGCACTGGACCCGACCGCGGATGTGGTCGGCGTACGGGCCGCCCTGCATGCCGTCGAGGGCGTGTGCCGCGGTGGTACGGACGCGGGCCAGGCGGCCCGCGACGACGCAGGCCGCCGCTTCCGCTGGCTGATCGCCCCGCGTTCCACCGTTGTCCAGCCGAGCCCCGTGCACAGCGGTCTCACGACCGACCCGGAGGCTGAGGTCGAACGACTGCTCGACCTGCTGGTGCGCTGATCCGCCGCCCCGCGGCGCCCGTCCGCAGCCACTGCGGCAGCGGCGCCGCCGGGTGTGACATGCACCCCTGCGGCCGTGGGCCGTTGACACCGAGTGGCAGGGCTTCTAGCGTCTCGTCTGCTGAAGGTACTAAGCGGTTGCTCAGTTATCGGGGAGGCTCCGTGCACGCGAAGGTTCCGTGCCGGGGGTGCCTCGACGTCCGCTGAGCCGCGATCCAAGGGCGAGGAGAACCAAGCATGTCCACCACCGAGCAGCGCGTCGCCATCGTGACCGGAGCGGCGCGGGGCATTGGCGCCGCCACCGCGGTACGCCTGGCGGCCGAGGGCCGCGCCGTCGCCGTACTCGACCTCGACGAGGCGGCCTGCAAGGACACCGTCGAGAAGATCACCGCCGCCGGGGGCGCCGCCCTCGCCGTCGGCTGCGATGTGTCGGACAGCGCCCAGGTGGAAGCCGCGGTTGCGCGGGTCGCCGCCGAGCTCGGCGCACCGACGATCCTTGTCAACAACGCGGGCGTGCTCCGCGACAACCTGCTCTTCAAGATGAGCGAGTCCGACTGGGACACCGTGATGAACGTGCACCTCAAGGGCGCGTTCCTGATGGCCAAGGCCGTCCAGAAGCACATGGTGGACGCCGAGTTCGGCCGTATCGTCTCGCTCTCCTCCTCCTCGGCGCTCGGCAACCGCGGCCAGGCCAACTACTCAGCTGTCAAGGCCGGTCTGCAGGGCTTCACCAAGACCCTCGCCAAGGAGCTCGGCAAGTTCGGCATCACCGCCAACGCCGTCGCACCCGGCTTCATCGTCACCGAGATGACCGCGCAGACCGCGGCCCGGGTAGGCATGGGCTTCGAGGAGTTCCAGGCCGCTGCCGCCACCCAGATCCCGGTGCAGCGCGTCGGCCGCCCCGAGGACATCGCCAACGCCATCGCCTTCTTCACGGGCGACGAGGCCGGCTTCGTCTCCGGTCAGGTCATGTACGTCGCCGGCGGACCGCTCAACTGACCCGAAGGGTTGCAGACATCATGAGTGTGCAGGACAGTGGGAAGGTCGCGCTCATCACGGGCGCGAGCCGGGGTATCGGCTACGGCATCGCCGAGGCGCTCGTGGCGCGCGGCGACCGGGTGTGCATCACCGGACGAGGCGAGGACGCTCTCAAGGAGGCCGTCGAGCAGCTCGGCTCCGACCGCGTCATCGGCGTGGCGGGCAAGGCGCACGACGAGGCGCACCAGTCGGCGGCGGTCGAGCGCACCATGGAGGCATTCGGCCGTGTCGACTTCCTGATCAACAACGCCGGTACGAATCCGGTCTTCGGCCCGATCGCGGAGCTCGACCTCAATGTCGCCCGCAAGGTCTTCGAGACGAATGTGATCTCGGCGCTCGGTTTCGCCCAGCAGACCTGGAAGGCCTGGCAGAAGGAGAACGGCGGGGCGATCGTCAACATCGCCTCGGTCGCCGGTATCTCCGCCTCGCCCTTCGTCGGCGCGTACGGCATGAGCAAGGCCGCCATGGTCAACCTGACCCTTCAGCTGGCGCACGAGTTCGCGCCGGTCGTCCGGGTCAACGCGATCGCCCCCGCGGTCGTGAAGACGAAGTTCGCCCAGGCGCTGTACGAGGGCCGCGAGGCGGAGGCCGCCGCGGCCTATCCGTTGGGCCGGCTGGGGGTCCCCGAGGACATCGGCGGCGCCGCCGCGTTCCTCACGTCGAGCCAGAGCGGCTGGATCACGGGACAGACCCTGGTGGTCGACGGCGGGATCTTCCTGAATGCGGGCGTGAGCTGAGAGCGGCCTGAGCGGATTTGGCCCTGATTGACTCAAGTGCCCCGTCGGGCCTGCGGATTGACCCGACGGGGCACTGCGGTATGGTCTGCCGACCCATGGCTGATCGAGGAGCGTTCACGTGTTCTACCGGGCCAGTCTGCAGGCCGCTGCAGTCCTTGCTTCCCTCTCTCTGCTGGCAGGCTGCGGACTTCTCTCCGACAGCGGCTCGAAAACGGAGCAGAAGATAGTCGTCGGTACGACCAGCGAGCTCTCCACCCTCGATCCGGCGGCGGCGTGGGACAACTCCTGGGAAATGATGCGGAATGTCTTCCAGACCCTGGTGAGTTTCCCCACAGGCAGTACCAGCCCCGAGCCCGATGCGGCGGAATGGTGCAAGTTCACCGACACGACCAGCACGGCCTACCGGTGCAAACTCCGCAAGGGCCTGAAATTCTCCAATGGCGACAAACTCGACGCCGAGGCCGTGAAGTACTCCATGGACCGGATCACGGCCATCAAGGTCAAGGGCGGCCCCGTCGGCATGCTCGGCTCGCTCGACCGGGTCGAGGTCAAGGGGGACGACATCGTCGTCTTCCATCTCACCAAACCGGACGCCACATTCCCGTTCATCCTCGCCACTCCCGCGATGTCGCTCGTGGCGCCCGGCGACTATTCGAAGCACAAGGTCCGCAGCGACGGAAAGGTCACCGGATCCGGTCCCTATCTCCTGGATTCGTACAAGCCGGGGAACCGGGCCGAACTGGTGAAGAATCCGGACTACAAGGGTTTCGCCAACCGTAAGAACGACGCTGTGACCATCCGGTACTTCAAGGATTCCGCCCCCGTGGTCGCGGCGCTGAAGAAGAACGAGATCGACGCGATCTACCGCGGCCTCACCGCCGAGGAGGTCGTCAACCTGGAAGACAACAAGGACAAGAACAGCAATCTGCAGATTGTCGAGACAGTCGGCGCGGACATCCGCTTCCTGGTTTTCAACCCCGACGATCCGGCCGCCGGGAATGTGGCCGTACGGCGGGCCATCGCCCAGCTCGTCGACCGTGACGCCCTGGTGGCCAAGGTCTACCAGGGGACGGCCGAGCCGCTGTACTCCATGGTCCCCAAGGGCATCGCCGGACACACCACCAGCTTCTTCGACGCCTACGGTGACCCGGACAAGGACAAGGCGAAGCAGATCCTCGTCAAGGCGGGCATCACCAAGCCCGTATCGATGACGTTCTGGTTCACGACCGACCGGTACGGCTCGTCCACGGCCCCCGAGTTCGACGAGCTGAAGCGACAGCTGGAGGCCTCCGGGCTGTTCCGGATCACGCTGAAGAGCAAGCCCTGGAAGGAGTTCCAGGAAGGCTTCACCAAGGGCCAGTACCCCGTCTTCGGCCGCGGCTGGTTCCCGGACTTCCCGGACCCGGACAACTTCATCGCCCCCTTCGTGGGCAAGGAGAGCATCACCGGGATGCCGTACATGAAGAAGGAGATCACCGAGCAGGTGCTGCCGCAGACCCGTAAGGAGAGCGACCGGGGCGCGGTCAGCAAGGAGTTCGAGCGGGCCCAGCAGATCCTCGTCGACGACGTACGGCTGCTGCCGCTGTGGCAGGGCAAACTGTACGTCGCGGCGGGCGAGGACATCGGCGGCGGCGAGCGTGCCCTGGACCCGCAGACGGTCATGCAGATGTGGGAGCTGTACCGCAAGGCCAGCTGGTAGGCCCCGGCAGGGCTCGCAGGGTCCGTTGTCAGTGGCCCCCGGTAGGTTCTCGGTTGAAGAACTGATTACTTGACGGAGGTTGTTGACGTGACCGACACCGACCTGCTGCCCGAGTCCTGGCGCGGCGTCCTCGGCGAAGAGCTGCAGAAGCCCTATTTCAAGGAGCTCACCGAGTTCGTCGAGGAGGAGCGGGCCAAGGGGCCGGTCTATCCGCCGCGCGACCAGGTGTTCGCAGCCCTGGATGCCACGCCCTACGACAAGGTGAAGGTTCTCGTCCTCGGTCAGGACCCGTATCACGGGGAGGGGCAGGGACACGGACTGTGCTTCTCCGTGCGGCCGGGCGTCAAGACGCCGCCCTCCCTGCGGAACATCTACAAGGAGATCAAGGAGGAGCTCGGCCTGCCGGTCCCGGACAACGGGTATCTGATGCCGTGGGCCGAGCAGGGCGTGCTCCTGCTCAACGCCGTGCTGACGGTGCGCGCGGGCGAGGCGAACTCGCACAAGGGCAAGGGCTGGGAGAAGTTCACCGACGCGGTGATCCGCGCCGTCGCCTCGCGGCCCGATCCGGCGGTCTTCGTGCTCTGGGGCAACTACGCGCAGAAGAAGCTTCCGCTGATCGACGAGGAGCGCCATGTGGTGGTGAAGGGTGCGCACCCGTCACCGCTGTCCGCCAAGAAGTTCTTCGGCTCCCGTCCGTTCACGCAGATCAACGAGGCGGTGGCGGCGCAGGGGCACGAGGCCATCGACTGGCGCATCCCCGACCTGGGCTGACGCTGCGGTTTCGGCCCGGGCCGGTGGCGGGCGCCCGGTGGACAGGTCCGGGCCGGGGGTGGGCGCCCGGTGGACAGGTCCGGGACGCCCGCCCGAGCCTCAGCGGGATTGACCGCAGCTGCGGCTAGCGTCGAACGGAATCGGGTGGACGTGGACAGGGAGGCCGCAGTGACGGAGCAGCGGGAGGCGTCGAAGGATGCCGTCATGACCAGGATCGGCCAGGCGATCATGCTGCTGCACGGCGGCGACCGGGAGGAGGCCCGCAATCGCTTCGGCGAGCTCTGGGCGGAGATCGGCGAGGACGGGGACGCCCTGCACCGGTGCACCCTCGCCCACTACATGGCCGACACGCAGGACGACCCCGGGGATGAGCTGGCCTGGGACCTGAGGGCATTGACCGCGGCCGGCAGCCTGACCGACGAGCGCGCGGCACAGCACTCCGATGCGCTCGCGGTGCGGGCGTTCTATCCCTCGCTCCATCTCAATCTCGCGGTGGACTATGTGAAGCTCCACCGTCCCGAGGCGGCCCGGATCCATCTGGACCGGGCGCGCGCCACCTCCGGTGTGCTCGCGGACGACGGGGCTGATGACGGGTACGGGGGAGGGGTCCGCGCGGCGATCGCGAGGCTGGAACTGAGGCTGCGGGAGCTGTGAGGGGTGGCCCGTCCATGGCGGACGGGCCACCCGCTCGGCTCTCGCCTGCGGGGTTCAGCGGCCGTAGGTGTGCTCGCAGATCCGGGACTGCGGACTGCCCGCGGGCCAGTGCCCGTATCCCCGTCCCAGTGCGCAGACGTCCTTCCGGGTGACGGGGTCCGGCAGGGCCGGGACGGGCGTGGTCACGGCGGGCGGGGCCTGACGCGGCCGAGGCCGCGCCGCCCCGGGGTGCTTCCGTTGCTGTGGTGCGCGGGGCGCGGCGCGGCGGGTGTCCGGCGGTGCGCCGGGCGCCGGGGCGGACGGCTCGGGGGCCGGTACGGCTCCCAGGCTGTCGTGGACCGGCGGCTGCACGATCTGTGGCGCCAGGTCCTGGGCGGGCCGGCTGATCCCGGGCCGGGACGGAACGTCCGGCTGTGGCGCCACGGACACACAGCCGGACAGTGTCGTGACCGCCACGCCGACCAGGAGCTTCACGGTGATTCGGGTTCGTTGCACCTGATCAACTCTGCTGTGCGGACCAGGTTTTGAGTGAGCCGGGAAGCCAAGATTGGCCCGCACGAGTGACGCCGGTCAGCGCAATGCCGCCTGCGATCCGAGCATCCCGCGCAGCAGTTCGGTGAAGCCGGTACGCAGCTCCTCCTCGGTCGGGTACGGAGCGGTGGTACGACCCCGCGGCGCACGAGAACATCAGCCCCTCGCACCAGGCCACCAGGGACAGGGTGTGCCGCTCGGGCTCGGCCGACCCGGCTGCCGGTCATCAGCGCCATCAGCGGCTCGCGGAACTGCCGGCCCGTCGCGTCGAAGAACTCCCGCGGCTCCGGGCGCCGGGTGGCCTCGCGGGCGAGCTCGTAGCGGCAGATGAGCAGTTCGGGGTGGCGGGTGAGATACCGGTGCAGGGCCAGCGCGAGACCGGCGACCAGCCGGCCACCTTCGTCGACCGCCTCGTCGCCCGGCTGTCCGACTCCACCGTCTGTACCGAAGCCGCCGCGGAACTGCTGGACCCGGGCGCCACGGACGGTGCGCGTGCCGTGGTCCGCACGGCGGCCGGGGACATCGAGGCCGACCTCGTCATCGGTGCCGACGGCATCAACTCGGGCGTACGCAGCGCACTTTTCCCGTCCCACCCCGGACCGTCGTACGCCGGGGTCACCACCTGGCGCATCGTCGTCCCCGCGCCCGAGCGGCCCTTCGCTCCGCACGAGACCTGGGCCCGCGGCGCACTCTGGGGCACCCAGCCGCTCAAGGACGGCCGCATATACGCCTACGGGGCCGCCGTCGCCCCCCGCCGGAGACCGTGCTGCCGACGACGAGAAGGCGGAGCTGATGCGCCGGTTCGGCAGCTGGCACGACCCGATCCCCTCGATCATCGCCGCCGCCCAGTCCGGACAGGTACTCCGCAACGACGTGCACCAGCTGACCGACCCCTGCCCTCCTTCCACCGGGGCCGCACCGTCCTCGTCGGCGACTCCGCCCACGCCATGGCACCCAGCCTCGGCCAGGGCGGCAACCAGGCCGTCGAGGACACGATCGTGCTCGCCCATCATGTAATACCGGGCAGGGACCTCGGCGCGGGTCCGGCGGCGTACACCGCCGACCGGCTGCCCCGCACGTCGGTCATCGTCCGCAAGGCCGCACATGCCTCCCGGCTGATGCGCCTGGCCAGTGCCCCGGGCGTGGCGCTGCGCGACGCCCTGATGTCCACCGTCTCGCGGCTCGGGCCCACTCTCGTCCTGCGCACCTTCGACGGCATCGCGGACTGGCAGCCGCCGCAGCACACGTATGCTGCCCCGACGAAGGAAGCGCACAGGTCGCTGCGGCAGACATCGGCTCGAAGAGCTCGACGGGGCACCCTCAACCGGTGAACACCGCACCGGTCGGCGCTGAACAGTGAGAGGGAGACCCCTGTGAAGGTCGGCTGCATCGGGCTCGGCGACATCGCGCAGAAGGCGTATCTGCCGGTTCTGACGACCCTGCCCGGGGTCGAACTGCATCTGCAGACCCGTACCCCCGCCACCCTGGCCGCGGTCGCCGAGAGGCACCGGATCCCGTCCGGGCAGCGCCACACCGACCTCGAATCGCTGCTCGCCGAGGGCCTGGAAGCAGCGTTCGTCCACGCTCCGACGGCCGTGCACCCGGAGATCGTGGGCCGGCTGCTGGACGCGGGAGTCGCCACGTACGTGGACAAGCCACTGGCCTATGAACTCACCGATTCCGAGAGGCTGGTGAGCCTTGCCGAGGAGCGCGGGGTGAGCCTCGCCGTCGGTTTCAACCGCAGGGTCGCGCCCGGCTACGCGCAGTGTGCCGAGCACCCGCGCGAGCTGATCCTCATGCAGAAGAACCGGGTGGGCCTGCCCGAGGATCCACGCACCATGGTGCTCGACGACTTCATCCATGTCGTCGACACGCTGCGCTTCCTGGTGCCGGGGCCGATCGAGCACACCGTCGTACAGGCCAGGATCCGCGACGGTCAGATGCACCATGTCGTGCTGCAGTTGGCCGGTGACGGATTCACCGCCATCGGCGCGATGAACCGGCTCAGCGGCTCGAACGAGGAACGGCTGGAGGTCTCCGGCCAGGACTCCAAGCGCGAGGTCGTCAACCTCGCCGAGGTGACCGATCACAAGGGGCAGCCGAGCGTGCGACGGCGCGGCGACTGGGTGCCGGTGGCCCGCCAGCGCGGCATCGAGCAGAGCGTGCTGTCCTTCCTGGACGCCGTGCGGGCCGGAAAGGTGCTGAGCGCCGGGGACGCCCTGCAGACGCATGAGTTGTGCGAGCGCATCCTGCGCGACCTGGACTGTGCCTAGTGGCTCGTCTCGGATCGTCGGCCGGGTAATTGATCCTGCACATCATCCGCTCGTTGTGCGGCAGACTGCTCCCAGGCCGTGATCGTGGAGGAGGTCGTGGGGCGTCGTCCGGGAGTTTTCGTCCGGCCGGTGAACATGGAGGAGTGCCGTCGGCGGCAAAGGACCAGCCGGACCGCGAACGACCCGGTGAAGTTGCGGCGGGCGATCGTGGTGATGATGTCCGCCCAGGGCCAGTCGGACATCACCTCGTTGATGCAGGTCAGCGCCGACTGTGTGCGCGATGTCATCCATGCCTTCAACGAACGGGGTTTGAGGCACTGGACCCAAGATGGAGCGGGGGACGCCCCAGGACGACCAGCAGCGAGGTACGCGAGCGCGTCTGTCTGATCGCCCGGACGTCCCCCGCCGACTGGCGCATCACCGCCTTCTCCACCTGGAGCCTGATCAAGCTGGCCGGGCACCTGGTGAAACCAGTGAGTCGTCCCAGCGGTCAGCCGCGAGATCCTGCGGCGGATACTGCACGAGGGTGAAGTCTCCTGGCAGTCGATCACCACCCGGAAATCTTCGAACGACCCGGACTTCATCTTGGCGGGCCGGGCCGGCGCCCGTCTGGCCCCCGGGGCTGCCCGTCAGTCGCAGCATGATCCTGCGTCTGGTCGACGCTCTTCCCGAGCCGGCAGTCCCAGGTGTTCTGTTCGGCTCCGCATCGCTGGGCTTCGGGATGCGTCGGGCCCCGCTCCGATGCAGGCTGGGGAGATGGGCCACCGGCCCGTGGAGGTGACCTCGTGAGGCCCCACGACGAGCCAAAGGGCTGGGGAGCGCTCCAGCCGCCGCCCGGCTACTACTCGGCCGTCGGGCGGCCGCCCGACGCGATGCAGCGCGGGTTGATCCTCGACTGGGCGGTCAATCAGCGGATCGCGAGCGGCTGGCGAGTGGAATCACGCTCCGAGACACAGGTTGTCATGGTCCGGGGCCGGCCGCTGAACCATGTGCTGCACGCCATTCTGATGGTGTTCACCTGCTTTCTCTGGGGCGCCGTGTGGCTGGTGCTGTCCGTGACCAACAAGGTCGAGAGGGTCTCGCTCACCGTCGACGCCCAGGGCCACATCGTCTCCGTGAACGGCCCCGGATAGTCCGGCCGGTCTTCGGGCTCACGGCCTGGAGCGACCGGTGGATTCGGTGGATTCGGCGGGTGGGGCAACCACCGGAGCCGCCGCACTCCTCGCAGCGGCCGGCCCGTCCCGGTGGCGCCTCCGGAGCGATCGCACCCCTTCGAAGGCGCAGAACACGGCCAGCACCGCCGACGCCCCGTGCACCGGCCAGTCGCCCAGCCGTACGTAGAGCGTCGTACCGGATGCCAGCGGTACGTCGAACACGGCAGCCCCGCTCGTATCCGTACCGAGCGGGGCCCCGATGCGCTCGCCCTGCGGGCCGTACACCGCACTGACGCCGGTGAGAGTCGCATGCACCATCGGGCGGCCGTTCTCGGCGGCCCGCAGCGCCCCGAGCGAGGCGTGCTGTTCGGGCGCCCAGCTGTGCTGGAACGTCGAGGTCGACGACTGGTCGATCAGCAGCTGCGCACCGTCCCGAGTCAGGTGCCGGCTCATGTCGGGGAACGCGGACTCGAAGCAGATCAGCGGCCCGATGCGCAGACCCTTCCCTCCGGCGGCCCCGGGAAGCCACATCGTCACCGGGTGGGTGCCCCGCAGCCGGTCCTCGCCCGCCGCCTTACCGAGCGACGTGGCCCACCCGAGCACCGAACGGGCCGGGATGTACTCGCCGAACGGCACCAGCCGCATCTTGTCGTACCGGTCCCCGGTCAGTCCGTCCGGACCCACCAGCACCGCGGATTTGAAGATCCCCGTCCGATCCGACCCGCCGGTCTGCCGGGCATCCATGTTGACCAGCACATCCGCGCCCACCCGACGCGAGAGGGCCGCAATCCGGGCGGTGATGTCCGGGTGCCGGGAGAGATCCACACCGACACTGCTCTCGCCCCACACCACCAGATCGAGATCGCGTCCCGCCAGCTCGCCGGTCAGCCGCTCACTGACGGCGAGCCGACGCTCCACGCTGTGGGGACCCGCGATCACACCCGGCTGCACGACGGCGATCCTGGCCACGCCCGACCGCTCGGGCTGCGGTGCCCACTGCGCCATCGCCCCCACGGCCAGGGCGCACACCACGATGCCGGCGACGGCGACGGCGACCGTACGGGCGGCGGCGGCCACGAACAGCAGGGCGACGGCGGTGTTCACCGCGACTACCAGAAGGCTCACCAGCCACACCCCACCGACGGATGCCACGCGGAGTGCCGGAGCCACCTCCCACTGGCTCGCGCCGAGCAGCCCCCAGGGGCCGCCGAGGCCCTCCCAGGAGCGGGCCAGCTCGATCATCAGCCAGCCGCACGGCACGACGACGACCGCGGCCATGGCTGCTGTGACGGAAACCGGCGCGCGCAGTACCCGGAAGACCAGCAGACCCCACGGCGCCCACAGCAGACCGAGCAGGGCCGCCAGGACCACGATGAAAACGTGGAGGCTCGGCATCAGCCAGTGATGCACGGCCAGCAGATAGCCGACCCCGCCGAGCCAGCCGTCGAGCGCCGCCCGGCGCCCCGTACCGGCGGACCGGATCAGCAGCAGCCACGGCACCAGACCGACATAGGCGAGCCACCACAGGGAAGGCGCCGGGAACGCGAGCGCGGGCAGCGCACCGGCGAGCAGTGCGATGCAGCCGCGCCACCGGCCGGACCGCAGCATCCGCTCCCACTGCTCGCGCCGACCGGCCGGAATCCGCATGCTGCGCCTCCTCGTCCTGCTGATCAGCAGTGTCCCCCCTGGGCACCCGTTCCGCAGTTCTTTCCCGGCGCGGGAGGGCGGAAGCACCGGTGGGCGGGCTCAGGAAAGGGTGAGCGAGTCAGCTGTGCCGCGCCACTTCTCGTGCACGGTCACGGTCCGGATCCGCCAGCCGTTCCCCGTACGCGACAGCGTGAAGGCGTACCGCCCGCCGGAGACGAAGTTCGGCACGGTCGTCCCCGCCCCGGAGCTGCCTTGGCCGCCCGCCGTGCTGTCCAGCCGCATCGGGTTGAGGTAGTCGGCCCGCACTTCGGCCCGGTCGCCCGGGTAGCCGCCCAGGTCCTGGACGTCGAGCCGGCGGTTGACGATCAGATGCTGGCGTACGGGGAAGAGCCGCATGGTCTCCGCGAGCCACTGGGCGACCTCGGCGGCAGGTCCTTCGATACCGCCCGCGCTGCGGTAGTCGGCGCGGCCGTCCGCGGTGAACAGGGCCCGGTAGTCCACCCATTCGCCGTCGTCCACCGCCATCGCATAGCCGGTGATCACTGCATCGATGGAAAGCTGGTCCATCACGGTCGAGAGATCCACGCGCTGCGTCATCGGGTCAGTCTCTGCCCGCCGGCGTCCGAGGCCAAGGGGTGTGCACGCACGACGGGCCGGCACAACCGTCAGCAGGGCACCACGGCCACCGGGCCGAGCGCATGCGTGAGCGTGGTCTGTGCGACGGGGGAGAGCCCGAGCCCGAGGGACTCACCGCCCTTGCGCCGCCCGATCACGGTCAGCGCCGCGGTCGCCGAGGCCGTGACCAGAGTGCGTGCGGCGGAGCCGCCGACCGATTCCCTGACGACCTCGACCTGCGGGTACTTCTCCCGCCAGCCTGCGGTGAGTTCGGCGAGGGTCCGCTCGGCCGTACCTGCCACCGCGTCCCGGTCGAAGACCGGGCCGCCGGACAGCATCGAGGAGAACATCGTCCAGCCGTGCACGATCCGCAGTCGCGCACCGGGCCGGGAAGCGGCCGTCGCGAAGGCGAATTCCAGCACCGCTTCACTGCTCTCGTCGGCGGCCACGCCCGCGACAATGTCGGGAAACGCTTCGGCCGCCTCCCCACGGTCCTCGTCCGACGGCCCGTTATGGATGACGACGACGGGGCACTGGGCCATTGAGGCGGTCGCCAGACTGTTGGAGCCGAGCATCAGGGACCGGAAACCGCCCAGACCGCGCGATCCGACGACCACCAGCGACGCATCACGGCTCAGCGAGGTGAGTGCCGCCGAGGGGAAGTCCAGCGGTGCGAGCGTCGACGGGTGCAGATCCGGAACGATCTCGGACACCCTTCGTACGGACTGCGTGAGCAGTTCCTCAGCCTCGCGCTGCTGTATCTCCTGACCGCTGCGCCGGTTCGGCGTCCGGGCGTGCACGATCACCAGCGGGAGCCCCCGGCGGACGGCCTCGCGGGCGGCCCAGTCGAGTGCCTCACGGCTGTGCGACGAGCCGTCGACGGCTGCGATCACGGGAAGCTCGGTGATGGTCATGATTTCCCTCCGGGTTCCGGCTGTACATGTCCCAGGCTGGTACGCGCACACGCCTTATGACAGGGCCTTTCGGCCTCATCTGCCTGGGAAGATCCGGGCAGACGCCACCACGCGTAACATGCCGCGCCCCGACGCACTTCAACACAGGCGTCGATCGCTCGGACGGCCGCCCGCGGCCACGCGGTGAACGGGCCGGCGGCTGCTGAGGCTCCGGACCGCCCGGACGGACTCAGGCCTCCGCCACGGCCCGGCGATGCCTGGCGTGGATGGGGAGGGAGTCCGAGTAGCGGCGGAGCAGAAGTACGGCTGTGGTCGCCAGGCCGGTGAGCAGGCCGAGCCAGATTCCCGGGGTGTCGAGGCAGAGCGGGTAGGCGAGGAGCCAGGAGGCGGGGAGGCCGACGGCCCAGTAGCCGATGAGCGTGATACGGAATCCGCTCCTGGTGTCGTCGAGCCCCCGCAGGAGTCCGACGCCGATGTTCTGGGCGCAGTCGAAGAACTGCAGGAAAGCAGTGACCACGAGCAACTGCGTGGCAATGGTGAGCGCCCGGTCGGAGTCGGCGGAGCCGGAGTCCAGGAACGGCTCCAGGACCAGCTGCGGCAGAGTGAGGCAGACGACGCCGACGACGGACATTGCGGCTGCGGCGCACGAGAGCGCGGTGTTCTTGATGCGGCGGGCGTCCTCGTGGCGGCCCAGGGCGAGTTCGCGGCTGACCAGTTGCCGTGGATCAGAACCCAGTTCAGGCCCGCGTTGACGGCGATGGAGGCGACGGTGATCCGCAGCAGCGCCTGCGGCCGCCGCATGCCGACGGTGAATTGCCGAATGGCCTGGAACCACAAGCAGGGCAGCAGTCCGGGGGCGAGCGCCATCAACATCGTCCGGGCCCGGTCGACGACCGCGGCGTCCTGCCCGAGCCAGGTCGGGGCCTGACCGATGAGGACCATCAGCACGGCCCCGACCAGACCCGCGAGCGTGGCCACCGCCATGCTCGCGCGGACGATTCCGCGGACCTCCTCTCGCGTTTCCCGCGACGCGAGTTCACGGTCATTGCCCGCGGTGGCTGCCGCCTTCTCGGTACGGGCTGCAGCGGCGGCAACCAGGTTGCCGACGGAAGTGACCAGACGCACCTGACGCACCGGTGCGGGCCGTGAGGCTTCCGGCCCGCTGCGATTGTCAGTGCCGGATGCGATCCTGCCCTCATGGACGAGTTGATGCGGCAGCGGCGCGTGTACGGCGCCGACCATGACGATCCCGACCCGGGGCCCCAGCCGGGTCACTCCTACCGGGAGTTGGTGGGCGGCCCGCTCGACGGGCTGCTCCTCGATGTGACCGGCTGGACGGAGACGGCACTGCGCGAGGGGGCGGCGCTGAACACGGAGATCGGGCGGTTCGGCCCGGGCGGCCGAGCGGAGTACGGACCCAGGGACGGCGACTTCGACCGGTGGGACTGGCAGGGCGACATACCCTGACGCTCACCGCCACGCCACTTTGTCGAGGTGGTGTGGCGGTGGCCGGCGCCGAGCCCGCTGCGCAGCGCGCGATGAATGAGACCTGTCAGGACTAATCGCCCGAATCGCTCGATACTGGAACCATGGCACAGAAGACGTCTCGACCGCACGCCCCGCCGACCCTCTCCGTCAAGGGCCGGGACGTGCGGATACGCACCATCGGGATCCTGGTACTGATCGGTCTTGCGATCTGGTTCATCGCCGCGAACACCGAATCGGTCGGCATCCGGCTGTGGGTACCCACCGTCACCCTGCCGCTCTGGGCGGTACTGACCGTGACCCTGCTGGTCGGGCTGGGGATAGGCGCGCTGCTGGCCCGCCGCAGGGCGAAGCGCTGAGCCGGTGGACGGGGAGCGGGGCCTCACGGGCGCGCGTACGTAGCGTTAGCCCGCCGACTCGCCCGCGTGCGGGCTCAGCACCCCTGCAGTCACCAGTGCGAACAGGAGCAGCCCGAGAAGCACGCGGTAGATGACGAACGGCATGAAGCTCTTGGTCGTGATGAACTTCATGAACCAGGCGATAACGGCATAGCCCACGCCGAATGCGATGAACGTCGCGAAGATCGTCGGACCCCACGACACATGTCCCTCGCCCGCGTCCTTGAGCTCGAAGACACCCGAGGCGAGCACCGCCGGGATCGCGAGCAGGAAGGAGTAACGGGCCGCCGCCTCGCGGGTGTACCCCATCAGCAGACCGCCACTGATGGTGGCGCCGGAGCGGGAGACACCCGGGATCAGGGCCATCGCCTGACAGAAGCCGAAGATCAGGCCGTCCTTGACGCCGAGCTCCTTCAGCGTCTTGCGTTCCTTGGCGGCCCGGTGCCTGCCACCTGCCTCGTCGCGGGCGGCGAGACGGTCGGCGATGCCAAGGACGATGCCCATGACGATCAGGGTGGTGGCGATCAGTCGCAGATCGCGGAAGGGCCCCTCGATCTGGTCCTTGAACGTCACGCCGAGCACACCGATGGGGATGGAGCCGACGATGACCAGCCAGCCCATCTGCGCGTCGTGGTCGCTGCGCATCGACCGGTTGGTCAGCGAGCGGAACCAGGCCGAGACGATCCGGACGATGTCCTTGCGGAAGTAGATGAGGACTGCCGCCTCCGTACCGATCTGGGTGATGGCGGTGAATGCCGCACCCGGGTCGTGCCAGCCGGCGAACGCTGCGGTGAGCCGCAGATGTGCGCTGGAGGAGATCGGCAGGAACTCGGTCAGTCCCTGAACGAGGCCCAGGACGAACGATTCGAACCAGCTCATGGGGCTTTGGCCATCCCGGAGGTGATCGTGCATCGACCGACGGCAGTAAGGCCGTCGGCAACGTGCGCATTGCGGTCAAATGAGGGCAGGGCCGTGCCGGGCCCGGAGATCTTCGGTCGGTCGCGGGCAGGGTATCGCTCTCAGATGAACTGCGATACGCGTACCCCCGCGCCCGCCCACCGCCCCGGTGTCCGCTCCCATGCCTACGGGATCACTCGGAGGCGAGGCGGTGACGCTTGCGCCAGGCGACGGCGGCCGCGCCGAGCCCCGTCAGCACGATGAAGCCCATCGCGGCCAGGAACGCGGGCGACGTCGGTGACGAGGCCTCGCTGCCCGCGACGACATACGCGGCGGTGTTCGGGACCGAGCCGAGCCCGGTGGCCATCAGGAACTGCGGATACCCCATGCGCGAGACGGCCGCGCAGTAGTTGGCCGCCGCGAACGGCACACCGGGGAACAGCCGCAGCGCCAGCATCGAGCGGAAACCGTGCCGGCTCAGCTGGCCGTCCGCCGCCTTGAGCCAGCGCCCGCGCAGCAGCGTACGGAGCGCGTCCTGCCCGAGCACCCTGCCCAGCCCGAACGAGAGGCCCGCGCCGAGCACCGTACCCGCCAGCGCAGCGACCAGTCCCGCCTGCGAACCGAACAGCGCACCGGCGGCGAGATTGAGCAGTGGCCGCGGTACGAAGGCCACGGTGCACACGCCGTACGCGACACCGAACAGCGCGACCGCGGCGGCGCCACCGCTCAGTTGGGCAGGCCAGCCGGTGGCGAGCAACCGTTGGGGTTCGAGGAACAGCATCGTCGCCGCAGCGGCCAGCAGCACGGCCACGAGCAGCGAGAACCGGGACCAGGGCGAGAGCAGCGCCCTCGTGCAGCGCACGGCGAGGCCGCCTGTGGGCCGGGCGGCGGGGACGGGGTCGAGCATGCGGGGAGACTAACCGACGTCCGGGTGTGATCGCCGTAATGTGCACGGTACGAGCCAGGCGGCCGATATCGCTCCCGCGCGCTGCCGACATCCCGCGGACCAGGCATCTGCGACGGCGGGGTGGAACCCGAACTCCCGTGTCCGGCTTGAGGTGTCCGCCGGAAAACCATTCGACGTGACCGTGCCGGTCGGCCATGATCGGACCCATGTTCCGGTACGCCTTCCTCGCAGCGCAGTCCGCAGTCGCGGACGCGCCGAAGGCTGCCGTGAACCCCGTCACCGCAGCGGCACTTGTCGCAGCGGCAGCGTTCTCCGCTGCCGCAGCGCCCATCGGCGGCGCCCGAAGCTGACCCTCCCCCGACAGTCCGGCGGACCCCGTAAGGGGAGGGTCGGCGAGGCCCTGGGGTCTTCTCTCTCAGCTTCGAATTCCAAGGAATGAGCCATGCCCAAGACGGCATACGTGCGCACCAAGCCGCACCTCAACATCGGCACCATGGGCCACGTCGACCACGGCAAGACCACCCTGACCGCCGCCATCACCAAGGTCCTCAGCGACCGCGGAACCGGCACGTTCGTCCCGTTCGACCGGATCGACCGTGCGCCGGAGGAGACCCGGCGCGGCATCACCATCAACATCGCGCACGTCGAGTACGAGACCGACACCCGTCACTACGCGCATGTCGACATGCCGGGACACGCCGACTACATCAAGAACATGGTCACCGGCGCTGCCCAGCTCGACGGGGCGATCCTCGTCGTCTCCGCGCTCGACGGGATCATGCCGCAGACCGCCGAGCACGTCCTGCTCGCCCGTCAGGTGGGTGTCGACCACATCGTCGTCGCCCTCAACAAGGCGGACGCGGGTGACCCCGAGCTGACCGACCTGGTCGAGCTGGAGGTCCGCGAGCTGCTCTCCGCGCACGGCTACGGCGGCGACGGTGTCCCCGTCGTACGGGTGTCGGGCCTGAAGGCCCTGGAGGGCGACCCGCGGTGGACCGCGGCCGTCGAGGCGCTGCTGGACGCCGTCGACACGTATGTGCCGATGCCGGTCCGCTACACCGACGCGCCGTTCCTGCTGTCGGTGGAGAACGTCCTGACCATCACCGGCCGGGGCACCGTCGTCACCGGAGCCGTCGAGCGCGGCACTGTGCGGGTCGGTGACCGGGTGTCGGTGCTGGGCCCGGACATCGAGACGGTCGTCATCGGTCTGGAGACCTTCGGGAAGCCGATGGAGTCCGCGGAGGCAGGCGACAACGTGGCGCTGCTGCTGCGCGGGGTGGAGCGCGACCGAGTGCGTCGCGGCCATGTGGTCGCGGCGCCCGGCAGCGTGACGCCGAGCCGTCGTTTCACCGCGCAGGTGTATGTCCTGTCGGCGCGGGAGGGCGGCCGGACCACCCCGGTGACCACCGGCTACCGCCCACAGTTCTACATCCGCACCGCGGACGTCGTGGGCGACGTCGATCTCGGTGCGGTGGCGGTGGCGCGACCCGGGGACACGGTCGACCTGGCCGTCGAGCTGGGCCGTGACGTCCCGCTGGAGACCGGACTCGGCTTCGCGATCCGCGAGGGCGGCCGCACCGTCGGCGCGGGTACTGTCACCGGACTGCTCTGAGCCGTGTCGCACCAGGGGCCCGCCTCCCGTACCCCACGGGAGGCGGGCCCGGTGCCCTAAGCAAGACTGACGGTATGAGAGAAACAGCACTGGTGCTCGGTGC
This sequence comes from Streptomyces sp. NPDC037301, assembly GCF_055602785.1. Taxonomy (NCBI): domain Bacteria; kingdom Bacillati; phylum Actinomycetota; class Actinomycetes; order Kitasatosporales; family Streptomycetaceae; genus Streptomyces; species Streptomyces sp. NPDC037301. The sequence continues at coordinate 163,684 of NZ_JBVJWD010000015.1, read as the reverse complement.
CGGCGGCGTCACGGGCAGCGCCTGGGAGACCGGAATTCTGTACGGGCTCGCAGAGGCGGGCGTGGACCTGTCCACCGCCGACCTGATCATCGGCAGTTCGGCGGGCGCGATGGTCGGCGCGCAGCTGGCCTCCGGACTGCTCGGCCTTCCGGAACTGTACGAACTCCAGCTCGCCGATCCGCAGGGCATGACCGGCGGCAAGCTCGGCGCGCTGACCTTCCTGCGCTATGCGGGGGCCGTGCTGTCCACACGTACTCCCGAGGCATACGGGCGGAAGCTGGCCCGGATCGCGAAGGACGCCCACCTCGGCATCACGCCGGAGGAACGGCGCGCGGCGATCGCCGGGCGTCTCCAGTCGCCCGACTGGCCCGGGCGTCCCCTGCGCATCACCGCGGTCGACGCGGCCACCGGTGAGCTCCACACGTTCGACAAGGACAGCGGAGTACCCCTCGTGGACGCCGTCACCGCGAGCTCCGCCGTCCCGGCAGTATGGCCCGTCGCCACCTTCCAGGAACGGTCCTGGATCGACGGCGGGGTGCACTCCCCGGCCAACGCACATCTCGCCGCAGGCTACGGGCGCGTCGTCGTCATCGCTCCGACGGCCAGTGGCAACAAGGTCATCGTCTCGCCGCGCTCGCAGGCGGCCGAGCTGGCCGCGAAGGGTGCCCGTGTGGAGGTCATCACCCCGGACGCGGCGGCGAAGAAGGCATTCGGCCGCAACTCCCTCGACCCCAGCCGCCGGGCCGCGGCTGCCCGTGCCGGGCTCGCCCAGTCGGCGGCGCACACCGAAGCCGTCGCCGCGGTCGTGAGCAGCTGATCGGGCACCCCACAATGGGGGGGTGAACGAGTCAATACCTGTCATCCGGGACGTGGACCACGGCACCGCCAGACTCCTGCCCGACGTGGACCGGGACAGGGCCTGGCTGCTCACCGTCGACGGTGCACCCCAGTCGTACGTCGACCTCGACGCACCGGACCACCTCGAATTCGAGTACGCGCGACGGCTCGCCCATGTCGTGGACTGCGCCGCGGCACCGGGCGCACCGCTGGACGTACTCCATCTCGGTGGTGGTGCGCTCACACTGCCCCGCTATGTCGCCGCGGCCAGGCCGGGCTCCCGCCAGGACGTCGCCGAGGCCGACCTCGGGCTCCTCGCCCTGGTCGCCGAGCATCTGCCGGTCCCCGACGGCAGCGGGATCACCGTGCACGGCGCGGACGCGCGCAGCCGGCTGGAGCAGACCCCGCCCGGCTCCGTCGACGTCCTGATCGCGGACGTCTTCGGCGGTTCGCGAGTGCCCGCCCACCTCACCACCGTCGAGTACGCACAGGCTGCCCGCCGGGCGCTGCGCGACGGCGGAATCTACGCCGCCAACCTCGCGGACGGCGCACCCTTCGGCTTCCTCCGCTCCCAACTGGCCACCTTCGCGGCCGTCTTCGAGGAGCTCGCACTGATCGCCGAACCGGCGGTGCTGCGCGGCCGGCGCTTCGGCAACGTCGTCCTTGTCGCGTCCCGAAGCCCCATCGACACGGCGACGCTGACCCGCCGCTGCGCCGCCGACGCCTTCCCCGCCAGGGTCGAGCACGGGCCTGCGCTGGACCGGCTCGTCAAAGCCGCCCGGCCGGTCAGGGACGGCGAGGCGGTCGCCTCACCCGAGCCGCCCGACGGAGCCTTCAGTATCGGCTGAGGCCGGCCCCTGCGTCTTGGCCGTCACCACCTCGGTGGTGACGGTGGCACGGGTCAGATTGCGTACCTCGGGTACGAACAGCACGGCGCCGGTGACCAGTACGATCAGCCCCGCGCAGCCCCACAGGGCCTCACTGCGCCCGACCAGGGCCTCCACCGGACCGGCGAGCGCGGTGGCGACCGGCATCATCGCCACCGAGCCGAACCAGTCGTACGCCGAGACACGCGACAGCTTCTCCTCCGGGATCTCCTGATGCATGGCCGTCATCCATGAGACCCCGAACACCTCGATGGCGAGCCCGCTGACGAACATCACCCCGCAGAGCCCGGCCACCGGCAGCGGCACCGCGAGCCCCGCCGACGGCAGGGCCAGCGGGAAGACACAGAGGGTTCCGGCCAGCAGCAGCCGCCGGGGCTTCCAGCGCATCATCAAGAGCGCCCCGCCCAGCGTGCCGACCCCGAACGCGGCGAGCGCGAAGCCCCAGGGGCGGGCGCCACCGAGCTCGTCCCGGGCGACCAGCGGCCCGTACACCGACTCGGCGGCCCCCACCGCGGCGACCACCACCGAGAACTGCGCCACGATGCTCCACAGCCAGGGGCGGCCGATGAACTCCTGCCAGCCGTCCCGCAGATCGGCGAGCAGGCCGCCGCCCGGTGTGCGCGACGGAATGTGGCTGACGTCCAGGAAGGCGCGCAGCGCACCCGCCACCGCGAAGGACGCGGCATCGATGGCCAGCACCCAGCCCGGGTCCATCGCCGCGATCATGGCGCCGCCGAGCGCCGCACCGCCGATCGCCGCGCCCTGCATGGACATCCGGAAGAGGGCGAAGGCGCGGCTCGCCTGCTCACGGCTGACGCTCGACATCAGCATGCCCTCGGCCGCCGGGTTGAAGAACGCCTGCCCGGTGCCGCACAACGCGGTGAGCAGCATCATCTGCCACAGCTTCGGATCGCCGGCCAGGACCAGCCAGGCGAAAGCGGCCTGCGAGACGCAGTTGAGGGCGTTCGCCGCGACCATCACCCGGTGGCGCGGCAGCCGGTCCGCGATCGCCCCGCCGATCAGCAGGAAGAGCACCAGCGGTGCGGTCCTGGCGGCGGCCACCAGACCGACGTCGCCGCCGTCACCGCCCGACTCCAGAACCGCGAACGCCGCCGCGATCAGCGCACCATGGGTGCCCAGGCCCGTGATGATCGCTGCGGCGGTCAGCAGACGGTAATTGCGGCCGGGGCGGCTCATGAGAGGTGCGGGGGCGGGAGCGGCAGTCACCAAGGGACTATCGCCGCTGCGACCCCGCCCTGCCAAATGCTTTCCCGGAGGCGGTGGAGACGGTCAGGATGACGGGGCGACGTCCACCAGCCGCACGGTGCTCAGGATCTGCTGGATCGTCGTGTCCGGCAGCTCGTCCTTGACGGAATCGGCTCCGTACAGGATCCAGGACGCGAAGTCGCCCTTCTTGTTCTTGAAAGTGAAGGCGATCGTCTTGCCGTCGCTGTCGCACTTCTTCCGCTTCGTGACATTCGGGGCGGTGGCTGTGACGACCTGGCCGGTGAGACCCGACTTGGTGGTGTACTGCTTGGCCTCGGTGAACTTGATGGTGCTCTTCGGCATGTGCTGCGCGTAGGCGGCCCACGCCCAGTCGCCGGCCTCGTTGCGGGCGTTCTTGGCCGCGTCGGTGGCGCCTTGGGCGCCCCTGGTGCCGGCACTGGCGAGGCTCATGTCCTCCTTGGTGCCGTCCTTGTCGGAATCGTCCACGCACCACTTGCTCTGGTAGTACGACGGTGCGGAGAAACCGATGTAGGGCGAGCCGTCACCCTTCTTGTCGTCCTCGAAGTACGAGAACGTGCCGGGAGAGCCGACCTCCCAGTCCCCGGGCACGTCGAACTGCGTGCCCCACCTGGGGTTGGTGACGACCTTCCAGCCCGCGATCAGAGGCTTGGCGTCCCCGTCGGCGCCGCGCGGGTTCGCCTCGGGCGAGGACGCGGAATCGGACGGCTTGGCGGGCGCCGACGAGTTCTTGTCGTCGGCGACGTCCTTGCCCTTGTTGCCGTCCTTGTTCATCACGACGACACCGGTGACCACGGCAGCCACGACGACGGCGGTGGCCGCGACGATCGCGATGGCGGTGGTCCTCTTCTTGCTGCCGTCGGGCTGCGGACCACCGGGCGGACCGGGGATCGCGTACTGCGACACGGTCGGCTGCTGGTACGGGTTCGGCTGCTGATACCCCGGCTGCTGTCCGGGCTGTCCCTGTTGCTGATACCCCGGCTGCTGTCCGGGCTGTCCCTGTTGCTGATACCCCGGCTGCTGTCCGGGCTGTCCCTGCTGCTGATATCCCGGCTGCTGATAAGGATTCGGCTGCTGGTACCCCTGCTGCTGATACGGGTTCTGATTCTGGTCCTGCGGGTTTTGCTCGCCCCCGGGCGGCTGCTGTCCTGGCCACATGGCGAGTAACGATAGAGGGGCGGTGGCCGGTTTGCTACGCCCGCCCCCATGAGCGGACGGTGAAGGATGCGGTCAGTGGACGGGGCATGGGGATCAGGGGATGGCCAAACAGATCTACTCGCGAGTAACATCTCGTCATGAGCGCTGAACAGATGACCGTCGGCGAGATGCTCGCCGCGACGGTTCCGATGGCCCGGACCCTCAATCTCGAGTTCGTGGAGACGACCGCCGAGCGTGCGGTGGTCCGTCTGCCGGACCAGGCCGACTACCACAACCACATCGGCGGACCCCACGCCGGCGCGATGTTCACGCTCGCGGAATCGGCGAGCGGCGCGATCGTCATCGCCGCCTTCGGCGACCAGCTGTCGCGTGCCGTGCCGCTGGCGGTGAAGGCGGAGATCGGTTACAAGAAGCTGGCCATGGGTGTCGTCACCGCGACGGCGACCCTCGGCCGCCCGCTGGCCGATGTCGTCGCCGAGCTCGACGAGGGCAAGCGGCCCGAGTTCCCCGTGGTCATCGAGATCCAGCGCGCGGACGGTGCGGTGACCGGTGAGATGACGGTCATCTGGACGCTGCGTCCGAACGCCTGATACAGGACGGTTCCGTGAAGGGCCGCCGCGCACCCCATGAGGGTGTGTGGCGGCTTTTCGCGCTGTTCGGGCAGTTGGTGGGACAGGTAGCATTCCCGCCGTGCGCCGAGGAGTTGGCCGGCGGGCAACGGGATATCAGTACGGGAGGAACCGGCGTTGCACATCCAGGAATGGCTGGAGACCGTCCCCGCGGTCAGCGTTTACGTCCTGGTGGGCGTCGTCATCGGGCTGGAGAGCATCGGAATTCCGCTGCCTGGCGAGATCGTCCTGGTCAGCGCGGCGCTGCTGGCCGCTGGGCACGACGGAATCAACCCCTGGATCCTCGGGGCCTGCGCCTCGGCGGGCGCGGTCATCGGCGACTCGATCGGATACGCCATCGGCCGCAAGGGCGGACGGCCGCTGCTCGCCCGGCTCGGCGGGAAGTTCCCCAAGCACTTCGGCGAGAGCCAGATCGGTATGGCGGAGCGGTCGTTCCAGAAGTGGGGCGTGTGGGCGGTGTTCTTCGGCCGCTTCGTCGCACTGCTGCGGATCTTCGCGGGTCCGCTGGCCGGCGTCCTGCACATGCCGTACTGGAAATTCCTGATCGCCAACCTGCTCGGCGGCATCGTCTGGGCCGGTGGCACCACGGCCGTCGTCTACTCGGTGGGGGTCGTCGCCGAGGCCTGGCTCAAGCGGTTCTCCTACCTCGGCCTGGTGGTCGCGGTGCTGATCGGTGTGACCTCGATGCTGGTGCTGAAGAACCGGGCCAAGAAGGCGGCGGCACAGGGGCCGGTCGTCTCCGCGCCCGACACGGGGACCGTACCGGTGGCGGACTGACCGGTCGTACCGCTGCGACCGACTGACCGGGGACGGTGCGGGCGCGCGGAAACGGCCGACGCTTCCGTTCGTCCGACCGCCCCCGCTCCTTGGTTTTGTCGCGTTCCGCTCAGCTCTCGTGTGCCTGACGGTGTGCCTTGGCCAGCTCCACATAGCCCACCGCGTTGAACTTGATCCCGTCCAGCTCCTCCTCGGTCAGCTGCCGCTTGACCTTGGCGGGTACGCCGGCGACGAGCGAGCCCGGGGGCACCTGCATCCCCTGCGGGACCAGCGCCTGTGCCGCGATCAGTGAACCGGCGCCGATGCGGGCACCGTTGAGAACGGTGGACCCCATGCCGACCAGAACGTCGTCCTCGATGGTGCAGCCATGGAGTACGGCGTTGTGCCCGACCGAGACGCGCTCGCCGACCGTGACGGGGAACCCGGGGTCGACATGGACGCTGCAGTTGTCCTGGATGTTGCTGTCGGCGCCGATGACGATGGGACCGCAGTCGGCACGCAGCACTGCGTGGTACCAGACGCTGGAACCCGCGGCCATCGTGATCTCACCGATCACGACCGATGTCGGTGCGGTGAAGGCCTCCGCATCGATGTCCGGCTCCTTGCCGCCCATTCCCGTGATCAACGCCTGCTCTGCCATCGCCCGTTCCTCCGTGCCCCGGTGCTGTGCGGTCGCGGTCGTCCGATCGCAGCAGCTCGGTCGCCGCTGTTCGATCGCGTCAGAGGAACGGTATGCGACGGGCGGTGGAGCGCCGCCGAGTGGGGTGAACATCACAGGCCGCCGCGGTGATCGCGCCGGGCGCCGCCGACTACCGTGTGCGAGTGCCCAAGAACAGGAACACGTTCTCTTCCCTCGCCGCCTGGCGGCGACGCGCCCTGTCCCGGGCCGTCCACCGCGGCTGGCGCTGGGTGCAGGAGTCGGGCGCGGTCACTGCTGAACACCCCGGCCGGCTGCGGTTCGGCCGGATCGGCGCAGGCACGCGCCTGGCCTTCCCGCAGGGCACGGTCTTCGGGGAGTCGTGGATCGAGCTCGGTGCCCACTGCGTGATCGGTGAACAGGTCACGCTGACGGCCGGACTCATGCCCGACCTGGATCTCGGATCCGAGCCGATCCTGACCCTGGGGGACGGAGTGGTGCTCGGCCGCGGCAGCCATGTCGTCGCCGACACCAAAGTGACCATCGGCTCGGACACGTACTGCGGGCCGTATGTCTACATCACGTCCACGAACCACAGTTACGACGATCCGCACGAGCCGGTCGGCAGACAGTGGCCCCGAATGGAGCCGGTCGCCATCGGGCCGGGCTGCTGGATCGGCACCGGAGCGGTGATCCTGCCCGGGGCCACGCTCGGGCGCAACGTGGTGGTCGCCGCAGGCGCGGTGGTACGGGGTGAGGTGCCCGACCATGCGGTGGTGGCCGGTGCTCCCGCCCGTGTCGTACGCAGTTGGGATCCGGAGAAGGGCTGGCAGCCGCCGCTGCGCACCCCTGCTCCGGTGCCGATCCCGTCGGGCGTCACGCCCGAGCAGTTGCTGGCCCTGGCGGAACCGGGCGAGACATCGGGCCCGTCCGGCGACTGATGGGCGGTAGGGCGCCGGATGCTCAGCCGGTTGCCAGCAACACCGTGCCCACCAGGGCGAGACCGGCCCCGGCGGCCTGCACCCCGCGCAGCCGTTCCTTGAGCACTCCGCGCGCGGCCAGGGCCGTGACCACCGGATAGAGCGAGGCGAGTACGGCGGCCACGGTGACCGGGCCGTGCTGTGCGGCTATCGAGTACGTGCCGTTGGCCGCGACATCCGCGAGCCCGACGAACACCAGGGCGGGCAGCGCGGCCAGCGCCACGGCGGCCCCGCCCTCCTCCGGCAGTGCGCGTGCCCCGCGGCGCACCGATATGTACAGGGCGCTGCCGCCCACCGCGATATTGGTGAGGCGCTGGACGAAGAGCGCCAGGAACAGCCCGGGCACCGTCGTGGACGCCTCCGCGATCAGGGACATCACCGACCCGAAGCCGAACGCGGCCACCAGGGTCAGCAGCACCGCCCGGCGCTGTACCGGCGCCCCGCGCAACTGCGGACCGCCGGCGAGCACGATGCCCACCACGGCGACGCCGACCCCCGCGAACTGCAGCAGCCCCGGCCGCTCCCCGACGATGAGCCCGACGCTCACCGGCACGGCGACACCCAGCGATCCGAGCGGGGAGACGACGCCCATCGGGCCGAGCGCCAGGGCCTTGTAGAAGCTCAGCATCGCAATCGGTCCGACGGCGCCCGCCGCGACGGCGAACCAGAGCTGCGGACCCGCCTCGCTCCAGCCGCCGGTCGCGATCACGATGACGCCGAGCACCAGGGCCGCGGCGGTCTGCGAGACGACGACCACGGTGAGCGCGGGCGTACGTCGCGTGAGCAGCCCGCCGCCGAAGTCGGCCAGCCCCCAGAGCAGGCTGGTGGCCAGGGCGAACAGTGCTGTCATTGCATGCCTCGCAGTACAGTGCGATGAACGGTTGGGTGCACCACACCGTAGTGCAGTATTTTCGACCCTGTCATCCAAAATATTGGACGGAATGTGTCTGACCTCGATCAGCTCACCCAGTCGCTCGCGCGCAATCTCAAGCGCTGGCGGGGGGAACGCGGCTTCACTCTGGACGCACTCGCCGCCCGTGCCGGGGTCAGCCGCGGCATGATCATCCAGATCGAGCAGGCCCGCACCAACCCGAGCGTCGGCACCACGGTCAAGCTCGCCGACGCGCTGGGTGTCAGCATCACGACACTGCTCGACTACGAGCAGGGCTCACCGGTCCGGCTGGTGCCCGAGAGTCAGGCGGTGCGCATGTGGTCCACGGAGGCGGGCAGTTCCACCACGCTGCTCGTCGGCACGGAGGCCAGAGGGCCGCTCGAACTCTGGTCGTGGCGCCTGATGCCGGGCGACAGCAGCGCATCCGACCCGCACCCCGAGGGCACGGTCGAATTGCTCCACGTCACCGCGGGCGAGCTCACCCTGGTCGTCGACGGAGCCTCGTACTCCGTACCCGCCGGCGGGTCCGCCACGTTCGAGGCGCATCACCCGCACGCCTACCGCAACGACGGCTCCGAGCCGACCGAGGTCACCATGGCGGTCTCCATCCCGCCCGTACGGTGAGACGGTCAACCGGCCGCCTTCGAGACGCTGTTAGCGTTGCGTGCATGCGCGCACCCATCGGATCCTTTGAGAATGCCTGCCCGGCGGTCGACCGCCTCGACCTGCTCACCGAGCCCGTCGCCGCAGCCGTGGGCGAAGGCTGGGGCGGTGTCCCCGCCGCGCAGATCATCCACGTCGACACGGATCCGGCCATCGCCGACACGGCGGTCTTCGTCGAGCACCACGGCGCGGAACTGCTCGACCGGTCGGCCAACTGCGTCGTGGTGGCGGGCAAGCGCGGCGGCGAAGTGACACTGGCGGCCTGCCTCGTCCTCTCCCACTCCCGTGTCGATGTGAACGGCGCGGTCCGCAAGCACCTGGGCGCACGCAAGGCGTCCTTCGCCCCGATGGACACGGCAGTCGGTGAGACCGGCATGGAGTACGGCGGAATCACGCCGATCGGACTCCCGGCCGCTTGGCCGCTGCTGATCGATCCTGCCGTCGTCGACGAGGAATGGGTACTGATCGGCAGCGGCAGCCGGCGGGGCAAGCTGATCGTCCCGGGCAAGGGGCTGGCGGCGCTGCCGGGCGCGGTGGTCGTCGAGGGTCTGGGCGTCAGGGCCTGAGGTTCTCAGCCGTGCGCTCGGCAGAGGGTCCGAACAGGCACCCCGCCCCGATGCGACGGCAGCCAGCGGGACGCGAAGTCCACGGCGTCGGTGAAGCGGAAGAGCCGACTCGTTGATGATCCCACCGGGCCGATGCGGACAGCCGCGCCGTTGTCCGAGCGGGCGAAGTCCGCTCCCAGGGCCGCGAAGTCGCTGTCGTCCAGCGCGACGTCCTCGTACTCCCACCACTGGCGCCGGCCCCCGGACGTGACCACGCAGCGATAGGTGCGGCGGGGCGGTGCGGGCACCCGGTACTCGCCGAGATGGAACGCGGTGCAGGTGTCGAACCCGGTACCCAGCAGGAGCACCTGGGCCCGCAGGTCGTAGAGCCGGGCCAACGGGGAGTCCTCGCCGAGATGGCAGTCGGGGCGGTGGTGCGCCACCAGTTTCCGGGCCGAGGGGCCGAGCGCAGCGAAGGATGTCTGGGGGTGGTCGCTGCGCGCCGCCCCCTCGGTGAGCCGCACGGCCTCCGCGAGGCGGCCCATCGACGGTGCGGCCGACGTCGCCGGGTCGAAGGGCGGCATGCTCGCCCGTACGGCGTCCCGGGCCCGGTCGGTGAGACCGCGCACCCGGTCGAGGTAGTGCGGGGAGGTGTCGGAGTTCTCCGGGGTGAAGGCCGGGACGACGAGGGTGCCGTGCCCGCCGAGGGCGTCACGTAACGCGGCGACCACCGCTCGGACCCCGCCGCTCACCGACCCCACCGCATGCATCGACGCATGTACCAGGAGGACGCCGTTCCGCTCCACGCCGAGCTCGGACAGTTGCCGGGCCAGCGCGGTTCGGCTGTGGCGGACGGTCGGCGCAGTCGTAGTACTCACAGCGGGTCATTCTCCCAGCCGGGCGCCGAGTGTGACACCACGCACATTCGGACGAGAGACGGGGGTGCGGCGGCTACCGGCTCAGCGCGGGAATCTCGATGGCCGGGCAGCGGTCCATGACCATGTCGAGCCCGGCCGCCCGCGTGCGGTCGTACGCCTCGGTGTCGACCACGCCGAGCTGGAACCAGACCGCCTTCGCGCCCGCCGCCACCGCATCGTCGGCCACGCCGCCGGCAAGTTCACTGTTGACGAAGACGTCCACCACATCGACCGGGAACGGTATGTCGGCCAGCGAGGCGTAGCCGTCCTCGCCATGGACCGGCTCCGCCTTCGGGTGCACCGGGACCACCCGCTTGCCGAAGCGCTGAAGCACCTCGGCGACGCCGTAGGCCGCGCGCGACCGGTTGTTGGACAGGCCCACCACCGCCCACGTCTCGCCCGTGTCCCGGAGAATCCTGCGGATCGTCTCTGCGTCTGCGTACATGATCGGCACAACGGACAGCGGCCCCGGACCATTCCCGGCCGGGGCATAGGGTGGCCGGATGCAGGAGCAGTACCGGACAGTCGCCCGAGCGGGCGTGCACGAGACCGAGATCAACAGGTCGCGTTTCATCTGCGCGCTCGCCCCCGCCGCCACCGAGCAGGAGGCACAGGACTTCGTCGCACGCATCCGCAGGGAACACCCGACCGCCACCCACAACTGCTTCGCCTACGTGATCGGCGCCGACGCCTCCGTGCAGAAGGCGAGCGACGACGGAGAACCCGGTGGCACCGCGGGCGTACCCATGCTGCAGATGCTGACACGCCGTGAGATGCGGTACGTCGTCGCCGTCGTCACCCGCTACTACGGCGGTGTGAAGCTCGGTGCGGGCGGACTGATCCGGGCATACGGGGGAGTGGTCGGAGAGGCCCTCGACGAACTCGGCACCATCATCCGGCAGCGGTTCCGCCTTGCCACGATCACCGTCGGCCATGAGCGCGCGGGCAAGCTGGAGAACGACCTGCGAGCCACCGGGCGGAGTGTCCGCGAGGTCCGCTACGCGGAGGCTGTTGTCATCGAGATCGGGGTGCCGGACGCCGATGTCGAGGGGTTCCGCGGCTGGCTGGCGGACGCGACAGCGGGCGAGGCCGAGCTGGAACTGGGCGGCGAGGCGTACGGGGACGCCTGACCGGGTCTCCACGTCCCCACAGCTGTCCCCGGGACCTCCGGTGCTGCCGGGGCCTGATCCGCCCCACGGGACAATGGGCGCATGACCCGACTCCTGACCAGCAGTGATCTCTTGGCCGTCCTCGATCCGGAAGCCTCACTGAAGGCCCTGCGAGAGGGGTTCCGCCAAGCCGATTCCTCGACGGTCACCGGGCAGCGGGTGCGCACGGATCTTCCCTTCCCGGGCACGGCGACGGTTCTGATACCCGGGCTGCTGCCGGGCATTGATGCGTACACCGTCAAGGTCAATGCCAAGTTCCCGGGCGCCCGGCCGGCGCTGCGCGGTGTGATCTGTCTGCACAGCGGCCGGGACGGCGAACTCCTCGCTCTTCTCGACTCCGCCACCGTCACGGCATGGCGGACCGGACTGGCCGCTGCCCTCGGCACTCATGTCATCGCCGCTCCCGACCCTGCGGGCGAAGCGGTGCTGGGCGTCGTCGGCGCGGGCGCACAGGCCGAGATCATGGTCCGCGGACTGCGGAGCCTGCGGAGTTTCCACGATCTCGTGGTGCACGACACCGATCCGGGACGCGCAGCGGAATTCGCCGCCCGGCACCACGGCCGGGTCCTCGGCTCCGCCACCGAAATCGCTGCGGCCGCAGATGTCGTCCTGCTCTCCACCTGGTCACGCACACCCGTGCTGAGCCTTGCCGACAGCCGCCCCGGACAGCACTTCACCACGCTCGGCGCCGATGAACCCGGCAAGCAGGAACTCTCCGCCGACCTGCTCGCCGCTGCCCTCCTCGTCGTCGACGACCGTGAGCAGGCCGCGGCGATGGGCGCCCTCGCCGCAGCGGGACTGCCGGCCACCGCCGCGGACGCCACCCTCGGCGAACTGCTCGGCGGCGCGCATCCCGGCCGCACCTGCGGCACGACCCGCTCCGTCTACGCACCCGTCGGGCTCCCCTGGCAGGACCTGGCCGTCGCCTGGGACGCGTACCGGCAGGCGGAACGGCTCTCGGCCGGAACCCGGATCGATCTTCTCGGCTGAAGGCCCCGGCGGCGGTCGGCGGTGGTGGGAGACTGTGGTCGGTGAGGAAACAGGGGCTCACCGGTGTCGACGTGGTCGGTGCAGACGACGAGGGCCCGTGCCGGCCCGGTGCGATCACGGTGCGAGGCAGACATGGGCCCCGGGGGCGGAGGAAGAGAACAATGCAGGTCGGAGCCGGCTCTTGAGAATTCTGCACACGTCGGACTGGCACCTGGGGCGGTCGTTCCACCGGGTCTCCCTGCTCGAAGCCCAGGCCGCGTACCTGGACCACCTGGTGGCGACGGTGCGCGAGCACGAGGTGGACGCGGTCCTCGTCGCGGGTGATGTGTACGACAGGGCCGTCCCGCCGCTGGCCGCGGTCGCGCTCTTCGACGATGCGCTGCACCGGCTCGCCGCCGCCGGCGTGCCCACCGTGATGATCGCCGGGAACCATGACTCCGCACGCAGGCTGGGCGTCGGCGCAGGCCTGATCGGGCGGGCCGGAATCCATCTGCGTACCGACCCCGCCCACTGCGCCACCCCCGTCGTCCTGCGCGACGTACACGGCGACGTGGCGTTCTACGGGCTGCCCTACCTGGAACCGGCCCTGGTGAAGGACGTCTTCAAGGCGGAGCGCGCCGGGCACGAGGCGGTGCTGACCGCAGCCATGGACCGGATACGCGCCGACCTCGCGAGCCGCCCGGGCATCACCCGGTCCGTGGTGCTCGCCCACGCCTTCGTCGCGGGCGGCGAGCCCAGCGACAGCGAGCGCGACATCACCGTCGGCGGGGTGGCCGCCGTACCCGCCGGAGTCTTCGACGGCATCGACTACGTGGCGCTCGGGCATCTGCACGGCTGCCAGACCGTCACCGATCGGGTCCGTTACTCGGGCTCGCCGCTCGCGTACTCCTTCTCCGAGGTCGCCCACCGCAAGACGATGTGGCTGATCGACCTCGACGCCTCGGGAACGATTGCCGCCGAGCGCATCGACTGCCCGGTGCCCCGTCCGCTCGCCAGACTCCGCGGCCGCCTCGACACCCTCATCGACGACCCCGCGCTGGAGCAGCACCGGGAATCCTGGGTGGAGGCCACGCTCACCGACCCGGTGCGCCCGGTCGAGCCCATGGCCCGCCTCGTCGAGCGGTTCCCGCACACACTCAGTCTCGTATTCGAACCCGACCGGGCCCCCGACGACCCGCTCGCCTCGTACGCACAGCGCCTCAAGGGGCGCGACGACCAGCAGATCGCGGAGGACTTCGTGGCACATGTGCGGGGCGGGTCCGCAGCGGACGAGAGGGAGCGAACGGTGCTGCGCAGCGCCTTCGACCATGTACGGGTGGACGACAGCGTGCGCGAGGTGAACCGTTGAGACTCCACAGGCTGAGCCTCACCGCCTTCGGGCCGTTCGGCGCCACCCAGGACATCGACTTCGACGTACTGTCCTCGGCTGGGCTCTTTCTGCTGCACGGGCCGACCGGCGCCGGAAAGACCTCGGTCCTCGACGCCGTCTGCTACGGCCTGTACGGCGCGGTGCCCGGCGCCCGCCAGAGCCCCGGCACCTCGCTGCGCAGCGACCACGCCCCGGCAGACCTCCCCACCGAGGTCAAGCTGGAACTGACCGTCGGCGGACGGCGCCTCGAAGTCACCCGGCGCCCCGCACAGCCCCGCCCCAAGAAGAAGGGCAACGGCTTCACGACGGAGAAGGCCCAGAGCTGGCTGCGGGAGTACGACCCCGACGACGCCTGGCAGCCGCTGAGCCGCTCGCACCAGGAGATCGGCGAGGAGATCACCCAGCTCATCGGGATGAGCCGGGACCAGTTCTGCCAGGTGGTGCTCCTGCCGCAGGGCGACTTCGCACGCTTCCTGCGTGCCGATGCCGAGGCACGCGGCAAACTGCTCGGCAGGCTCTTCGACACCCGCCGGTTCGCCGCAGTCGAGGAGCGTCTGGCCGAGCTGCGCCGTACGGCCGAAACACAGGTCAGGGCCGGGGACGAGCGCACCATCGCGGTTGCCCAGCGGATCGCCCAGGCCGCCGGGCCGGCAGCGCGTGAATCGCCGCTGCCCGACGTCCAGCCCGGCGAACCGGGGCTCGCCGACGGTGTGCTGGAGTGGGCCGCGACGGCCCGCAGCAGCGCCCGGGAGCGGCTCGACATCGCCGAGTCCGTACTGGCCATGGCCGAAGGCCGGCAGGCGGCCGCACGCCTGGCCCTCGACAGCGAGCGCGAACTCGCCGGGCTCCAGCAGCGTTACGAGGAGACGCAGCGCCGCGCCGCCGCAATCGAAGCCGGCCGTCCCGACCACGACCGACACCACGAACGGCTCGCTCGGGCCCGCAAGGCGGACCTCGTCGCCCCCGCACTGGAGCTGCGCGACGATGCGGAGCGCGCGTACCGCACGGCCCGTGAGGCCCGTGACCGCGCCCGTGCACTGCTGCCCGGCACCCTGGCCGACGCCGGTGCGGAACAACTGGCGGAACTGGAGCGAAGGCTGCGGCAGGAGCTCGGCGGGCTCGACGCCGCGAAGCGCGCCGAGCGGCGCAGCGCGGAGATCGACGCCGAGCGGGCCGGACTGGAGCGCCAGGCCCGGGCCGACGACGAGCTGATCCACGAGGCGAGAGGCTGGCTGGCCGGCTGGGAATCGACACGCCACGACCTGCGGGCACGCATCGAGGAGGCCCAGGAGGCCGCCACTCGCGCCGAACAGCTCGCCGGCCGGCTGGAGCCGGCCGGCGCACGGCTGGAAGCGGCCCGCCGCCGCGACGGTCTGGCCATTCAGGCGTCGGCCGCCGCCGAGCGGCTGGCCGCGGCCCGTGAGCAGGCCTCGGGCGCCCACGAGTCGTGGCTGGAGCTTCGCGAACGACGACTGCGCGACATCGCCGCGGAGCTGGCTGCGGAACTGGTGGACGGCGAGGACTGCAAGGTATGCGGCTCGGCCGACCACCCCAAGCCCGCCCGCGCGGCTGACGGGCATGTCGACCGGGCCACCGAGGAGAGGGCTCTCGAAGCGTACCGGCGGGCCGAGGAAGCGCGCACGGAGGCGGACCGGGAGCTCGGGGTCGTACGCGAGAAGCACATGGCGGCCCGGGTTGCCGCACAGTCGGCTGTGCCGCAGCCGAGGGACGGCACTGATGCCGCTGAGCCGGTTGTGTCCGGGCGGATGGCCGGGGTTGTCGCTGCCGAGTCGGATCCGTCCGGGACGGCAGCGGGGGTTGTTGCCGCTGAGTCGGCTGCGCGGCAGCCGGTGGCCGGGGCCGAGGTGGTTGCCACCGATGTGGCCGACTCCGAGCAACCCCTTCCCGGTGCCGCCACCGAGCCCCTCGCCGACCCCACCGTCGCCGAACTCGGCGCACTCCTCGACCGGTTGACGCGCATGCATGCGCAGGCGCACCGGACCGCCGCCGGTATGCACACGGCGCGCGAGGCCCTCGCAGCCGCCGAGCGGGAGCAGGCCGAGCGCCTTGAGAGCCGGCAGCTGGCCGAGCGCCGGGCCGCGGCCCGCACTTCGCTGCGGGAAGGTCTGGACCGGGAACAGGCCGCACTGGAGGCCGAGTTGGTGTCAGCCCGCGGAGAGTCCGGCAGCGTCGCCGAGCACGTCGAGCTGCTGGAGCGCCGGGTCGGTCTGCTCGCCGCGGCCGCCGAGGCGGTGCGGGAGGAGGAGACGGCCGCACAGCGCCGCAAGGAGGCCGACGGCCGGCTCGCGGACGCCGCGTTCCGGGCCGGGTTCGACACCCCGCAGACCGCGGCCGCGACCCTCCTCACCGATGCCGAACAGCGCGAACTCCAGCGCCTCATGGACGCCTGGCAGTCCGAGGCGGCCGCCGTCGCCGACCGTCTCGCCGAGACCGCGACCCGAGCAGCAGTCGACGGCCCGCGAGCCGAGGTCGATGTTGCGCAGGCCGCATACGACATGGCCGAGCGGCAGCTGCGGGACGCTTCCGCGGCGCTGGCCGCCGCACGCGAGCGCTGTGCCGAGCTCGGCCGGTTGTCGCGGAGCGCAGCGGACGAGGTGCGTAGGCTCGGTCCGCTGCGCGAGGAGTACGACCGGGTGGCACGGCTGGCCGGGCTCACCGCCGGTACTTCCGCGGACAACGAACGCAAGATGCGGCTGGAGTCGTACGTGCTCGCGGCCCGGCTCGAACAGGTCGCCGCAGCCGCCACCGCACGGCTGCAGCGCATGTCGTCCGGCCGCTACACGCTGGTCCACTCCGATGCCCGCACCGGAGGCCGCAGGTCGGGTCTCGGCCTGCACGTCGTCGATGCGTGGACCGGCCGCGAGCGCGATACGGCGACACTCTCGGGCGGCGAGACGTTCTTCGCCTCGCTCGCCCTCGCGCTCGGCCTCGCCGATGTCGTCACCGACGAGGCGGGCGGCGTACGGCTGGACACCCTCTTCATCGACGAGGGCTTCGGCAGCCTGGACGACCAGACCCTCGACGAGGTGCTCGACGTGCTGGACTCGCTGCGCGAGCGGGACCGCAGCGTCGGCATCGTCAGTCATGTCGCCGATCTGCGCCGCCGTATCCCCGCACAGCTCGAAGTGGTGAAGGAGAGGCACGGATCAGCGGTACGGCACCGCACCACGGGCGAGGTCAGCGGCTGATGGCGCGCCGGGGGAGCGGCGAGGAATAGACGACGCTCGTGGTCACGGAGCCGAGGGCACCGATCTTCCCCGAGACCTCCTCCAGGTGACTCATCGAGCGTGCGGTGACCTTCAGCACGAAACAGTCGTCGCCGGTGACATGGTGGGCCTCCACGATCTCGGGTGTCGTGTCGAGCAGATCGTGGAACGGCTTGTAATTGCCGTTCGGACAGCGCAGCCGTACGAGAGCGAGAATCGGCAGCCCGAGCCGCTCCGGGTCGACCACCGCGGCGTAACCGCTGATCACCCCGGCCTCCTCCAGCCTGCGCACCCGCTCGGTCACGGCGCTCGGGGACATCGCCACGGCCCGCGCCAATTCGGCGAACGTCGCGCGCCCTTCACGTTGCAGGACATCGAGGATGCGCCAGTCGGTGGCATCCGGGGAATAGTCGCTCATGTTCAGGAGACAACAGGGAAATCCCCGGCAGATCAAGAGTTGTGCCGGGGATCTCGTCTTCCCGGGAAGGATCACCGGTCGTAGATTTTTGGACATGACATCGCAGCTCACCGCGATCGCGGCCAACCCCGTCCTCCGCGTCCCGATGGCCTCCCCGGCCGCGGCAGCCGCCTACTTCGGCGCCTCGCTCGCCTTCCACGCCGACGTCTCCGATGTCGCCGCCGCGCTCACGGCCGACGGCGACCCCGGCTTCGTACTCCTCGATTCGCGTTCCACCGAATCCTGGGACCAGGGCCATGTCCCCGGCGCTGTCCACCTGCCGACCGCCGTCATTCCCGAGCAGGCCCGGAACCTTCTCGACCCGGCCGTCCCCGTGGTCACGTACTGCTGGGGCCCCGGCTGCAACGGCGGAACACGCGCCGCGCTGGCACTCGCGGAACTCGGCTACCAGGTCAAGGAGATGCTCGGCGGCTTCGAGTACTGGGTGCGCGAGGGTTTCGAGTTCGAGACCCGGGAGGGGCGCGAGCGGCGCGACGCCGACCCGCTCACCGCACCGGTCGACTCCGACGACTGCGGCTGCTGACCGGCCGGGCCGGACGAATGCCCCCTCCCGGCGGCTCCCGCCGGGACGTTCCACCAGGAGTGCCGAAAGCAGGAGGGGAGGGGGCGAGAGGCGGGTCAGAGCTTGGACAGCTCGTCCACGAGATCGTCGAGTCCGAGCGGCCCCTGCGACAGGGCGGCCATGTGCCAGGCCTTGGCGTCGAACGCGTCACCGTGTGCCTTGCGGGCGTTCTCCCGGCCGAGCAGCCAGGCGCGTTCGCCAAGCTTGTAGCCGATGGCCTGCCCCGGCATCGAGAGATAGCGGGTGAGTTCGCTCTCCACGAAGTCGGCCGGACGACCGCTGTGGTTGCCGAAGAACTCCTGGGCCAGCTCAGGGGTCCACCGCTCGCCGGGGTGGAACGGGGAGTCCGCGGGGATCTCCATCTCCGCGTGCATACCGATGTCCACGATCACCCGGCAGGCCCGCATCATCTGCGCGTCCAGATAGCCGAGGCGGCGCTCGGCGTCCGGCAGGAAGCCCAGCTCGTCCATGAGCCGCTCCGCGTACAGTGCCCAGCCCTCGGCATTGGCGCTGACATCGCCGATCGACGCCTGGTAGCGGGAGAGGCTGTCGGCGACATGCGTCCACTGGGCGATCTGCAGATGGTGGCCCGGCACACCCTCGTGATACCAGGTGGAGACCAGGTCGTACACCGGGAAGCGGGTCTCGCCCATGGTGGGCAGCCAGGTGCGGCCGGGGCGCGAGAAGTCCTCGGACGGGCCCGTGTAGTACGGGGCCGCGGCGCCGCCGGGCGGCGCGATGCGGGACTCCACCTTCCGTACCCTTTCGGCGAGTTCGAAGTGCGTGCCGTCGAGGGCCTCGATCGCCTCGTCCATCAGACTCTGCAGCCAGGCCTGGACCTCATCGACCCCTTCGATGTGCTTGCCGTGCACGTCGAGATGGGCCAGCGCCTCCCAGGGACCCGCGCCGGGCAGGACCTTCTCGGCCTCGGTCCTCATCTCGGCGAGCAGCCGGTGGTACTCGGACCAGCCGTAGGCGTACGCCTCGTCGAGGTCCAGGTCGGTGCCGTTGAAGTAGCGCGACCAGCGCGCGTACCGCTCACGGCCCACCGTGTCCGGCGCACCCTCGACCGCGGGGGCGTACACATCGCGCATCCAGTCGCGCAGCGCCGCGACCGACTCGGTGGCACGGCGGGCGCCGTCGTCCAGATCGGCACGCAGAGACGCCGGGCCGGCGGCGGCGAAGCCCTGGAAGAATCCCGTTCCGCCGTCGCCGGACCACTCGTCGAGCTGGCCGATGAAGGTGGCCGTGGCGCGCGGGCCGCCGAGCAGCTTGCGCTCCAGGCCGAGCGCGAGCGACTCGCGGTAGCCCTCCAGCGCGGCGGGAACCGCTCGCAGCCTGTCCACGACCGCCGCCCAGTCCTCGTCGGTCTCGGTCGGCGTCACCGTGAACACCTCACGGATGCTGTGCGCCGGGGAGGCGAGGTTGGAGACCGTGCGCAACCCCTCATCGGCCTCATGGACGGCGAGTTCCGCCATGAGGCGCTCGCGCAGCAGGCGGCCGCATCGGCGCTCGGCATCGCTGTCCGCGCCGGGCAGCTGTTCAGCGGCATCGAGCTTCGCCAGGGTGGTGCGGGCGAGCTCGGCAAGAGCTTCCTGCCCCGCGGGGGAGAAATCGGGAAGGCGCCGCGAGCTCTCCGCAACACCCAGATATGTGCCGGCGATCGGGTCGAGTTCGATGAATGCGTCGACGTAGGCGTCGGCGACCTGACGGGGCAGCGCACTGCTGAGAATGTCTGACATGCGGACATCCTCGTACGGCGGAGGCCTCCGCGTCATCATCATTCGGCCTCAGTGGCCTGTCCCGGACGATCCTGCGGACGGCGGCAGCAGAGGTCCGCACTCCCACTGCTGGAATATCAGCCGGGTCTCGACCCTGGCCACTTCGCGGCGTGAGGTGAATTCGTCCAGCACGAGGCGTTGCAGATCCGCGGTGTCGGTGACCGCGACATGGACCAGGTAGTCGTCGGGCCCGGTCAGATGGAAGAGCGCGCGGGACTCGGGCAGCGTCCTGATGCGTTCGACGAACGGGCCGATGAGCTCTCTGCGGTGCGGACGGACCTGTACGGAGAGCAGCGCCTCCAGGCCGCGGCCCAGCTTCGCCGGGTCAAGACGCAGCTGATGGCCGAGAATGACGCCGGAGCGGCGCAGCCTGGTCACCCGGTCCAGACAGGTCGACGGTGCGAGCCCGACCTCGGCGGCCAGCTCGCGGTAGGTGGTCCGGGCATCGTTCTGCAGCAGTCGCAGAATGTGCAGGTCCACCGGGTCCAGTACGACTGAATCGGCCATCTGTCGAACGTAGCACGGGGCTTTCACATGAAGGCCCGGTGTTTGTTCAGGGTTATTTCATGGACACCGAATCCTCGATGGCGCCCTCGACGACAACCCGCTCCAGGGCGCTGGCCACCGAAGCCGTGCACGCAGGCCGCGATGATCTCGCGGCCCTGGGCCTGCATGCCCCGCCGATCGATCTGTCCACCACCTACCCCTCGTACGACTCCAGGGGCGAGGCCGAGCGGATCGACACCTTCGCCGCCACCGGAGCCAGGCTCGAAGGACCGCCTGTCTACGCACGGCTGGACAACCCGACGACGGGCCGCTTCGAGACCGCCCTCGCCCGGCTCGAAGGAACGGAGAGTGCCGTGTCGTTCGCCAGCGGAATGGCGGCGCTCACCGCCGTCCTGCTGGTCCGGGCGAGCATGGGACTGCGCCATGTGGTCGCCGTCCGACCGCTCTACGGCTGCAGCGATCACCTTCTCGGCGCCGGTCTGCTGGGCACCGAAGTGACCTGGACCGACCCTTCGGGCATCGCGGAGGCCATCCGCCCGGACACCGGGCTGGTGATGGTGGAGACGCCCGCCAACCCGACGCTCGCCGAGGTCGACATCCGCGCGATCGCGCACTCCTGCGGTTCCGTGCCGCTGCTCGTCGACAACACCTTCGCCACGCCCGTACTCCAGCGACCCGTCGAGCACGGCGCACGGATCGTGCTGCACAGCGCCACCAAGTACCTCGGTGGGCACGGCGATGTGATGGGCGGGGTCGTTGCCTGCGACGAGGAGTTCGCGGCCCGCCTGCGGCAGGTGCGCTTCGCCACCGGCGGGGTGCTGCACCCGATGGCCGGGTACCTGCTGCTCCGCGGCCTCGCCACGCTCCCGGTCCGGGTGCGGGCGGCCTCCGCGAGCGCCGCCGAACTGTCCCGCAGGCTGACGGCCGATCCGCGTATCGCCCGGGTCCACTACCCGAAGCTTGGCGGGGCGATGGTCTCGTTCGAGGTGTACGGGGATCCGCACCGGGTGATTTCGGCCGTACGTCTCATCACACCCGCGGTCAGTCTCGGCAGTGTGGACACCCTGATCCAGCATCCGGCCTCCATCAGCCACCGCATTGTGGATGAGGGAGACCGGCAGGCGTCCGGCGTCGGGGACCGGCTGCTGCGGATGTCGGTCGGTCTGGAGGATGTCGAGGATCTGTGGGCCGATCTGTGCCAGGCGCTGAGCTCACAGGAGGTCGGTCGTCAGGAAGTCCTCCGGCATGAGCCCCTCCGTCCGGAAGCCCCCCGGCATGAGGCCCTCCGTCCCGAAGTCCTCCGTCAGGAGGTCAGCGGCCGGCCTGCTCGTACGGTGGCAGCGAACGAACCGGAGTCGCGTCCAGCCGTGCGGTGATGACCAGCGTGCCCTCCTCGATCTGGTAGTCCAGCGGCAGGGACAGCGCACGCATGGCCGCGACCATGCCGGTGTTGGACGCCTGGGTAACGGCGTAGACGCTCTCGCAGCCTGCTTCGATGGCGAGCGTCACCAGTCGGCCCAGGAGTTCGGATCCGATCCCGCGGCGCTGCCATTCGTCCTCGACGAGGAGGGCGACCTCGGTCTCGTCGCCGTCCCAGAGGAGGTGGCCGAGGGCGACCAGCCGGCCCGAGGCCGTCTGCACGGCCAGGGTGCGGCCGAAGCGAGGGCTCAGCAGATGGTCCAGGTAGCGGTCGGCGTCACGGACCGGGCCGTGGTACCGCAGCCGCAGCGTCTGCTCGGAGCAGCGGTTATGCATGGCGCGGGCCTCTTCGAGGTCGCTGCGGTCCGCGCGGCGCACGGTGATCTCGTTGCCCTCGGGAAGGGTGAGTACCTGCTCGCTGCGCGGCACACGGGGGCCGAGCCGGGCGTCGAGCTCTACCAGGGCGCGGGCTCGGGCGAACTCGGTCGGGGTGAACGGAAGGTAGGGGCGTTCGATGGTGATGGCACCTCCGGACGGGTCGCGCAACCGCATCAGCGTCTCCTCCGGCATGCCCTCGACGGGCGCGGTCTCACCGGTTGCGCGGCCAGTGAGCGAGACGGCGGGCAGCGAATGGATCGTGCAGCGGCCGAGCAATTGACGCAGGGCAAGGGGGAGTTCGGCGGCGTCCAGGGCCGTGCGTGTGGCGAGGCCCAGGATGCGGGTCGGGGCGTCCACCAGGTCGTGCGCGTCGGCCCGCTCGATCCAGGTGGAGCCGCCCCCCGCGGCGGAGATCGCCCGGCTCAGCTGCTGGGCCTGGAGCGGAGCGGGGGCGCGGAGCAGGAACTCGTCGACCGTGCCCTCTGCCAGCGGGTGCGTCTGCAGGGTGAGGATGTCGACTCGATGCCGGGCGAGCGCGATGCACAGCGCGGCCAGACTGCCCGGGATGTCCCGAACGGTGGTACGCATCCGCCACAGCACCGTGTCCTCGGGGGGCAGGGCCGGGCCTGCGGCGGTGGACGCGGTCGCGAGCGCGGCGGCGTCGATGCGGTGCGACACGCTGTCGCTTTCGGAGATGAGGTCGGTGCGGGTCGGCGGCGGGGCGTGGCTGTGACGACGTGCCCACCAGGTGTGGAACGCGGCTGTCACCGCCAGGGCCACGGCCGAGGCGATCAGGAGATACGGTCCGTCCGGCTGGTGTCCGATCAGGTTGGCGATCGCGTCGGCCACCGCGACCGCGGTGAACAGGGCGGCCAGTTCGGTCACGTCCCGCCGCCAGTGGTGGGAGCGGTGGGCAGTCTTGGTGGATGTCACATCAGCCATGCCTCCACTGTGACTGAGCGGTGTTGCCTGATCACGAACGCTCTGTGACTGATGGGTTAAGTGTGGATCTGGTCCCCTATCGTTGGTTTTGGCGGATTAATGTCTTGATCGATTGTGGTTCGCAGTAGTACTGCGGTCTCCTCCGGGCCCGGGCCATGAGCCGGCGGCACGGCAGCTCCCGTCCGGGCCCGGACCCCCGAGCGTCCGGCCCGGACGGGGCCGTCGCGCCGGACGGGTCGCTGCGGGTTACGCCAGGATGTCCTGGGCGGTCATGTCAGTACCGGACCTTGTTCCCAGGCCGCCTTCAGGCGCGCTGCTTGACGTACCAGCTGCGAGGATCCGCCGCGTGCGGCAGTTTCGGCGAGCCCGGGTATCGGCTCGGTACCTGTCGCACCACAGTGCTCCACGCATTCGGCCGCCACGGAGAGCAGGTCGCTCAGCCCGCGAGGTCCCTTCTTGTGCGCCAGTAGCCCCGGCAGAACGACGGCCAGCACGGTGAGCACGGTCCGGTATGCCCCGGTGGCGGCCGCGGTACGGGCGGAATCCGCGAGACGACTGGGCTTCACCAGGCTGTGGTCGAGGAGGATCGCCAGCTCCTTGCCGAGCAACGCCGCGTCCAGCCGCTGCTGGGCTGCGAGTATCAGCAGAGCGTCCACCGCCGACAGCCGGTCCTCCGGATGCCGGGCTCCCAGCCCGTACGCCACGGTCAGATGTATGGCCTCGGAGGCGGGCCCGCCGAGTTCGACGAGTGCGGTGAGCGGCTGGGCCGCTCCCCTCAGTTCATCGGTCGCACAAGTTGCGACGGTCGGCAGCAGCCATGCGGCCAGTGTCTCGCCGTCCTCGGGCAGCGTGGCGAGCCAGGACCCCGGGTGGTCGCCCCAGTGGTAGCAGATGCGATGGCGCGGGGTATGCGGATGGCCCAGCCAGTGGAAGGAACGAGGGAACTCCCGCTGAATGACCGGGCGTTCATCGCTGGCCATCAGGACGCGCAGGATCCAGTCGGTCGGCTGCCGCATCTCCCAACCATGGGCCAAGGACTGCTGCTTCTCCAGATCGAACCGGAACACAGGCGCGAGTGGCTCGTCGGCCTGCAGCCAGGCGGCCAGCCGGTCACCCTCCGGGGTGCCGAGCAGGGCGGCCGCCGCCGCGGCCTCGTGCTGACCGTTGCGCCGCACGCGCAGCAGGGCCTGGGCGAAATCCGCGTCTCCGGGCCGGATCCCGAGCTGCTGATACGTACGCAGCCGCTCGACCAGCACAGCAGGGTCGAGCAAGCCGGTGTGCCACGTCGGAAAGGCGAGCAGGAACGGTGCGCTGCCGCTCAGCACGACGTCGGCGGCCTCCCACAGCCGGGCCTTCATCACCCCCTTGAGCGCGGCATGGACGCAGGTCCCGGTGCCGGTCCAGGCGGCGCGTCCGTCATGCACGGCCTGTACCGACACCCGTCCGAGCAGTACGCCCACGACGAGCTCGATACCCGCCTCCGAGCGGAGCCGCCGCTCGACCTCCGGCAACGGTTCGTCGTCGAGCCACCACTGACCCGCCAGCGCATCACGCAGCGCGTCGGCCAGCGCCGGCCGATCGGTGTGGGCATGGCGGACCAGCCCGTCCAGCGCTCGCTCGAAGGCGGTGACATCCCGCGATGCGGATCTCGCCAGGACCACCACCTCCTCGACGAGCTCGGGCAGCGTCGTCGGTGCCGGTTCGAGACGTTGCAGGGCCGGAGCGGGTGGCAGCAACTCCTCGTACGGCTCCGCCGCCCACCGGTCGTCCAGCAGGTCGCCGAACACCTCGGCCGCAGCCGTGCGGTGCGTCGGCCCCAACAGTGAGGCGGACAGGGCAAGTTCTTCCCGAACAGGGTCACCGACGGCGGGCAAGTACCGCGCCACCAGTTTGAGCGCCCGCTCCTGGATGGCGATGTCCTCGTGCCCGAAGGCTTCCGTGACGACGGGCAGTAGTTCGTCGGCCGTCGACGGATCGCGGCGCAGTGCCTTGCCGATCACCATGAGCTGGGCCCGGACCAGCTTCTTCTCGGTGCGGAACAGCATCGAACCCGACACATCCGCCAGGGCCCGCACGGGCAGTTCTCCGTGTTCTTCCAGGCGGCCGAGCACATCCTGGGCATGGCCGGCCACGGTGGAGATCCCGTCCGCGGCCATTGCGATCCAGTCGGCGACCCGCTCGGCCTCCTCCTGCTCGGTCAGCGCGAGCCGGTGCAACACGGCCAGGAAGAACCGGAGATCGCCAGGCTTTCCGCCGCGCAGCAGCCGGGTCACACAACTGTTGACGAGCACCGAGCGCTCCAGCAGGCCCTCGTCCGCGAGGACGGCCAGCGCCTCGGGCCAGTGGCAAGGGTTGTCGGGTTCGTCGATCCAGGTCACCTGTGGCGGCAGTTCCGCCACCTCGAAGAGCCGCGGCACCATAATGGTCAGATGCGGGTCGGCACGGAGGATGTCGCGCAGCGGTTGCGCCCTCTGCCGCCGCCACGGTGCGGTCGATACAGTCTCGGCCCAGCCCTGTACGAAGCCGTCAGTGGTGGGCACCGGGCATTGAGCGATCTTCACCAGCCCGGCGATGAGCTCGTATGCGGTCTCCGCCGTCGCGGCCCGCCCCGCCAGCCGATGCGCGACGTCACCGAGCCAGGCGGGGTCACGGTCCGCCAGGATTTCGAGAACCAGCGGGTACGGGGACCGTGCCCAGTCCAGCAGATCCCGGCCGCCGATCCAGGTGGCGCAGGCCGCGGCGCCGGTGTGACAGCCCGCCCCGGCCACCAGCAGGGCCTTCCGGATCTTGTCCTGTTCGCGCCAGTGCCAGCTCCGCGCCTCCTTGCGGAGCGCCTTCAACTCCGACAGCGCCGACCTGCGTTCGGCATTGTTCAGCCGGGCCAGCAGTGCCGGGACATCTTGCTTGCGACCTTCCCGCACCGCGGTGAGCAGCTCCTTCATCGCACGCCTCCGGGGACCGGTGCACCGCGACGGACCATCCGGACGGCCAGCGCGTGCTTGCACGGGCCCCGCCGCCCGCGGTAATCCGCCCACCACTGGCACGTACAGCTCAGCATCCCGTCCTGCTCCCTCACCTGATAGCGGCGCTCTCCCGAGGCCACGGCCGCCACGTCCCCGTCGAGTACGACGGCGCCCGAGCCGGCCAGCTGCCGGGCCGCCACCAGCCGGGGATTGTGCCGCTCGGCCCGGTCGGCGTCGTACGGCAGCTCGCGGTGGAAGTAGGCCGCGTCGGCGAGGTCGTAGCCGACCCGGCCCGCTGTCCCCAGCCGGGTGAGCGCGGCCCGTACCCGCTCCACCGCCAGACCCGACTGCTCCGCGAGGTCGGCGGGTTCGATCCGCGGCTCCCAGGCCAGGAGCACGGAGACCAGCTCGGCGTCGGCCGCGGCATCGTCGGTGGCCAGCGCATCGAGCACCCCGCCCTCGCCGGAGAACCCGCGCGAGGCGTCGGGCGACAGCGTCAGGGTGAGCCGCATGCCCGGCAGCACCACCTCCCAGGCGCTCGCGGTCGCCGCCCCGTCGGCCACCGGCCCGTACACCCGCAGTGATGTCGCATGACGCAATACCCGCTGCAGTGCAGCCAGCCGCTCGGGGCCCGGCAGACACACCGCCCCCGCCACCGGCCGTGTCGTCGGCCGCAACGTCTTTCCGGCGGGAACCACCCACTGCGCGCCCCGCGAGGCATTCCCCGACGAACGAGGCAGCGAACGCAGGAACCGCACAGCCTCCGCGGCCGACAGCTCGGCCCGCAGATCGAAACCGGCGGACACCACCTGCGCCTCGGCGAAGCCGCGCAACCACCGGTCGGGCAGGGGCACCTTCTTCTCCACGACCGGACCGTCCATAGTGGTGACGGCCAACTCGTCCGGGCCCACCCGCATGTGCAGAGGATCGTCGCCCGCTATCCGCGAAAGCGCCTCCCGCAGCGGATTGTTCACATCCACATTCGTCGTACCGTGACCCGTCTGCGCACCGTCCAGACCGTCCCGCAGCACATCGAGGCGCGCATACACCCCGCAACAGCCGGAGAACGACTCGAAGCGCAACCGGTCGCCGTTGCCCGTCACCACCGGGTCGAGCGACGAGGGCAGGGTGCGCTGGTAGTAGCGCGCGGATGCCACGTCCGCCACGGCCAGCAGGCCGCGGGCAGCGATCCTCGGCGATGTGAGGAAACCGGAGAAGAACCGGGGGTGGGGCTCGGTGCCCTGTGGCGTGTGACCACCGGCGGTCTCCAGGCCGAGGAGCTGTCCGGCCTGCGAGGACTCCAGAACGGACGGGCGTGAGTAGGCCAATGCCTGAACGGATCGGGTCATGCAGGAACCGTAGAACCCACCACTGACAGTCGGCCCCCGACCACTTCCCGGGGCCGACTGCCCGCGTGCCGGTTCACTGTCCCACGCGCCCCGGCTGCAACACCTTGCTGAACAACACGGAACCGCCCTGCGCCCGCAGCCGCACGGTCAACTCGCCGCTGCCGCCGTCGATGTCGACCTCGCCGAAGAACTGCGGAGACTCCATCGGCGACACGTTCGCGCGGTCGGGCGCCCGCACGAAGACCTGGTCGGGACCGAACGTCGCGTCGAGTGCGTTGGCCGGGAACTGACCGGCCGCCAGCGGTCCGGACACGAACTCCCAGAACGGTGCGAAGTCCTTGAACGCTGCGCGCTCGGGCTCGTAGTGCTGCGCCGATGTGTAGTGCACATCGGCCGTCAGCCAGACCGTGCCGGTGATCCGCCGGTGCTTGATGTACCGGAGCAGTTCCGCGATCTGGAGCTCACGGCCGAGCGGGGCTCCGGGATCGCTCTGTGCGACCGCTTCGAAGTCCGTCGCACCGTCGGTGACCACCAGTCCCAGCGGCATGTCCGCGGCAATCACCTTCCACACCGCGCGGGACCGCGACAGCTCGTGCTTGAGCCAGCTGAGCTGCTCGGCGCCGAGGATGCCGGTGGTGTCGTCGGGCTGCCGGCCGGGGGAGTTGGCGTTGCGGAAGGACCGCATGTCGAGGACGAACACATCGAGCAGGGGACCGTGCCGCACGACGCGGTGCATCCGGCCCTCGCCCGACGAGGCATGCAGAGTGGACACCGGGAAGTACTCGCGGAACGCCCGCATCGAACGATCCGCCAGCACATTGACGTTCTTCTCGGTGTAGCGGGAGTCATCGAGGATCTGCCCGGGATACCAGTTGTTGCGTACCTCGTGGTCGTCCCACTGAACAATCGAAGGCACCTGCGCGTTGAACTCGCGGAGATTGCGATCGAGCAGGTTGTAGCGGAAGTTCCCGCGGTACTCGGCAAGGGTCTCGGCGACCTTCGCCTTCTCCTCCGTGGTGACATTGCGCCAGACACGCCCGTCGGGCAGGGTCACGCTCGGCTCGATCACCCCGTCCGCGTAGATGTTGTCGCCGCTGCAGAGAAAGAAGTCCGGGTCGAGGCGGCGCATTTCGTCGTACACCACGTAGCCGCCGATGTCCGGGTTGATGCCCCAGCCCTGGCCCGCGATGTCGCCGGACCACAGGAAGCGCACCCCGTCCCGGCGCCGGGCGGGCGCGGTCCGGAAGGTTCCGTACACCGGCTCGCCGGTGCGGCGGGGGTCTTCAGGATCGGAGAGCGTCACCCGGTAGTGCACCTGCTCTCCCGGTGGCAGCCCGTACAGCGGTGTAGTCCCAGTGAAGTCCGTGTCGGAACCGACCAGCGGACCGTGCCATGTGCGGGCCCGCCGGAAGGACTCCGTCGCCGAAGTCTCCACGACCATCCTGGCCGGACGGTCCGACCGGACCCACACCAGCGCGGACGACGCGGTGACATCGCCCACCTGCACGCCCCATGCCGCGCGCGGCCTGCCGGACAGTGCGAAGGCGGGGGCAGCGGCGCCCACCACGGGGAGCGTCAGCGCCGCCGACGCGACGAGCGAGCCGCGCAGCACCCCGCGGCGGTCGAGGGACGGAATACGCGGACGGTACGACATCGAGGAGCCTCCGGGGCAGTGGTCAGTGGACGAACGGGTGGCTGATCGACCGACCCCACCCTCGTGCCCGTCGGCGGCGCACACACCAACCTCAGATGAACACCCGGCCCCGGCCCTCGCCGATGTCCGGTCCGTTCGCGTCCCGCTGAGCCGCCGCCGGCAACCGCACACCCTGAGCGATGTCCTGGGTAGCCAGATGTGCGTAACCGAGAACCAGGCTCACGGTTCGGTCCGTGGAGGACACGGTGCCGAAGTCGCCCAGTGGCCGCAGGGCCACTCCGACACCGGTCGCGCGCCACGAACACCGGTGCGGGGCCGTACCGTTCAGGCAGTTGGGCAATGATGTGCAGACCGGCGGCGATCCCGCTCACCTCGGTGCCGGGGAAGTGCTCAGCCAGCGCCGCGGTCAGCGTGTCGCGCCGCTCACGGTAGGCGCGCTGGCAGCCGTCGGCATGGTCGGCTTCAACCTGGCCGTACTCGGAGCGGAACGATCCGCGGAACCCGCCGTTGCAGGGGTGCTCGTCGGCTGCGCCCCGATCCTCGTCGCGTCCTCGTACCGCTGCTGGACGGCCGTCGCCCGATGCGCGCGGTCCTGTACGCTGCCGCGCTCGTCGCCGCCGGGGCCTTCACCGTTCAGGGGCGGGCCGTACGGGTCCGGCGGGAATCCTCTGCTCGGTCGGCGCGCTGGCGGGCGAGGTCGGCTTCGCCGTCCTCGCCGTCCTCGCCGTACCGGTGTGGCGCCCGCTGGGGCCGAAAGTGCTGTCCGCCACGGTCTGCGGCATCGCCGCCGCGGAGTCCGTGCTGCTCGACGGCGGGGCCGTTCTGCAGATGCCCACACCCGGCGAAGCCACGGCGCTGCTCCGGCAGGCAGCCGTGGTCACCGCGCTTCGTCTGCTGGTACATGGGCATGCAGCGCATCGGCGCCGAACGCGCCACACTCTTCTCCGGCCTGATCCCGGTCTCCGCCGTGCTCACCGCACCGCTCGTCGGCACCGGATCGTACGGGATCCCGCAGGCCGGCGGCAGCCTTCCGGCCGGGCTGGGAGTGGTGCTCGGCTCGGGCGTCCTGCCTCGGAGTGGCGCGGCGCGGGATGTCGACTCAGCGGCTGGTATCGAGAATGACGCGCGCCACGAGCGCCGGATCATCGTTCATCGGAACATGTCCGCAACCGGGCAGCCGCACCAGCCGGGCACCGGGAATGGTGTACTTGGCCCTGATTCCCTGGCGACGCAGCAGCAGCCGGTCGCGGCTGCCCCAGGCGACGGTCACGGGCAGCCCCGGCACGTCGTCGGTGAACGTGACACTCCGCCCGGCGGCAAGCGTCTGGTGGAAACCGGTCGCCTCGCGCAGGGCGATGGTCTCCGCGACAACGGCGCTGGGTGAACGGCGGCCGGGCCGGGCGTAGCTGGTGCTGGTCAGCGCCGCACGTCCGGCCGCGCTGTGCGAGAGCCGCTCGATCAGCGGCGTGGGCATCGACAGCGCGCCCCGCCGCATTGCCCGCAGCGCCCCGAACGCATAGCGCCGCTCGCTCTCCGTCCAGAAACCGGCGGGCGACAGCGCCGTCACCGACCGCACGAGCTTCTCGCGGCCCAGCTCCAGCGCCAGCAGACCGCCCAGCGAATTGCCTGCCACATGCGGCCGGTCCAGACCGAGCTCCTCGCAGAACGCTCCGAGCGCCGGGACCACGCTCGCCAGGTCGTACGGCACCCCGTCGGGCAGCGCCGAGGATGCACCGAAACCGGGAAGGTCCACGGCTATCACATCCCGTTCCACGGCCAGGACGGGCAGCACCGGATCCCAGGCCTGACGGTGGTGGCCGATGCCGTGGAGCAGAAGCAACGGCTCCCCGGAACCGGTCCGTTCATACGCGATGGACACGGCCCGAGGCCCTTGAGGTGAGTCGACGCTGAACGAGACCGTGGTGGCCATGCTGGTGCTCCCGGGGTGATCCGGCATGAACGGGCCATGCCTGAAGGGGACTTAGACGTCTCGTCAACAACAATTACCGCTCGGTAGCTTGCGGTTCAAGAGGCCGGGCGGTTCGTGCTGGACAGTCTGTGGAGTCTCGGCTGGGATGGAGGGGTGACAGCCGACACCGCGACCGATGTCTTCGAGGACCACCGCCCCGTGCTCACCGGGGTTGCCTACCGCATGCTGGGCAGGATCGCCGATGCCGAGGATGTGGTGCAGGAGGCATGGCTGCGCTGGTCGTCCGCATCGCGTGAGGATGTACGGGAGCCGCGCGCCTTTCTCGTAAGGATCATCACCCGTCTCGCCATCGACCGGTTGCGGCAGGCGCAGTCGCGGCGCGAGGCGTACGTCGGACCGTGGCTGCCGGAGCCCCTCGTCACCGACTTCGGGCCGGCCGTGCCCGATACCGCGGAACAGGCAGTTCTCGCCGACTCCGTATCGGTCGCCGTGCTTGTCGTCCTCGAATCGCTGTCGCCGATGGAGCGGGCTGTCTTCGTCCTGCGCGAGGCGTTCGGCTTCCCGTACGCCGAGATCGCCGCCACCCTGGACCGGACCGAGACCGCAGTACGGCAGCTCGCGGGGCGTGCGCGGCGCCATGTCGAGGAACGCAAACCGCGCTACGACGTCGACCCGGCCCAGCGCCGTGACCTCACGGAGCGGTTCCTCGCCGCGGCGGCGGGCGGTGACATCAAGGAACTTCTGGCCCTGCTCGCGCCCGATGTGCGCCTCGTCGGCGACAGCGGCGGAAAGTCCAAGGCGCCGCTGCGGGTCATCGAGAGCGCCGACAAGGTCGGCCGTTTCCTCATCGCCGTGGCCCACGGCCAGGCCCAGGACCTCGACATGCGGTTCCTGGAGCTCAATGGTGCGCCGGGCCTGCTGGTGCTCTCGGGTGGAAAGCCCGACTCCGTCTTCCAGGTGGATGTCAGGGACGGGCTCATTCAGTGCGTATATATCGTGCGCAATCCCGACAAGCTCGCCAACCTCGCCGGAGTGTAGCCGGACCTCCCGGCCGCTGGCCGCCCTCCCAGCCGCCGCAAGGGCCTCCGGTTTGCCCGGGGATCCCTCTGCTGTCCCTGCCCGAAGCCCCACGGTCTGCCCGGCCGTGGGGCCTTGTGCTGCGGGCGGCTCGCGGCGCCACGAACGTCCTGTGAACGCTCTGCGGCAGAGGGCCGTTTCGCTGCGTGACCGAAGGAGGATTGGTCTTGACCAAGGGTGTGTCCCGTCCTATGGTCTCAACGTTAAGACAGGAACCTTTAATAAATAACGTCGCGGAAAAGCCGCTGGGCGATTGCGGAGGACAGGGTGGGGACCACGCAGCTGGAAACGGTGCAGGAGCCGAAGTACTGGCACCTCAAGACCGTGCTCAGTGAGGCACTCGACTCGGACTTTGCGGTGGGCGAGATCCTGCCCAACGAGCGCGAGCTCGCCGCGCGGTTCGGAGTCGCCCGAGCCACGCTCCGGCAGGCTCTGGAACAGCTGGAACTCGAAGGCAGGCTGCAGCGCCGCCGCGGCGTCGGGACCACCGTCGCCCCGCCGCGCGTCGGGGTCGCCGTCTCCACGGCACAGCGCGACTGGTCCGACGGCGGTGTCGGCGAGGCATGGCAGCCCGTGGACTGCACGACGGCGGTCGCGCCGGCATCTGTACTGGCCATGCTCGACGTGGACGGCGACGAGCCGGTGCACATCGTCCGCCGGATCCGGGTCGCCCACGGTCAGGCGGTCGCGGCGGAACTGCTGTACGTCCCGTCGTCGTCCGTGCCCGAACTTTCCGCGATCGACGCCCCGTCCGGTCCCGCCCGGGCCCGCAGTGTGCTGCGCGAACTGCACCGTCTCGGCCTCGACGGCCAGGACCGTTCGGTGGAGCTCGGTTCGGCGCGCGTGGACGACGCCAAGGAGCTCGACCGGCTTCCCGGCGCCCCTGTTCTCGTTGTCACCACCCGTTATCTCGTGGCGGGCGGCACCGCGGCGCTCTCCGTCGCCACCTACCGGGCCGACACCTGCCGGCTCACCTTCGGTGACTCGGGCGACCTGGAGATCAGCCATCAGGGTCAGGAGCGCCAGGCCTCCTGAGCACGACCGGCTCCGCCGGTCTGCCATGTCTG
Source organism: Streptomyces sp. NPDC037301 (assembly GCF_055602785.1). Taxonomy (NCBI): domain Bacteria; kingdom Bacillati; phylum Actinomycetota; class Actinomycetes; order Kitasatosporales; family Streptomycetaceae; genus Streptomyces; species Streptomyces sp. NPDC037301. The sequence continues at coordinate 130,655 of NZ_JBVJWD010000015.1, read as the reverse complement.
TGTACGGCCCATCGCACTCAGCGGCGGGCCGTCACCGTTCCCTCCACCGCGAAGAGCTGCTCCTCGACATGGTCGAGAGCCAGCCGCAGAGCGCCCGTGGCCACCGCCGCCTCGCCGAGCAGCGACAGCGTGACCCGCGGCGGCCGAAGGCAGTATCGGGACAGCTCACGGCGGAGCGGATCCAGCACACCGTCCAGCCCCGCGGCCCAGCCGCCGATCACCACAAGCTCGGGGTCCAGCGCCAGCACCAGCGCCGCGACGTCATGCACCAGGCGCTGAATGAACCGCTCGACCGCCGCCTGTGCCCGGACATCGCCATGCCGTGCCTTCGCGAACACGGCGGCGACCGCAGGCTCGTCCAACGGGTCCAATGGCGTGTTTGTCGTCGACAGAAGCTTCTCCGGTGTCGCCTCGCGGCCGAGGAGATGCAGCGCGCCGATCTCCCCCGCCGCACCTCCGAAACCGCGGTGCAGCCGCCCGCCGATCAGCGAACCGGCGCCGGGGCTCAGCCCTGCCAGGACGAACACGATGTCGTCGGACTCGGTGGCTGCACCCTTCCAGTGCTCCGCGACCGCCGCGGCATTGGCATCGTTCTCCACGAGGACGGGGCAGCGGAAGGAGCGCCTCAGCCGCTCACCCAGCGCCAGACCGGTCCAGTCCGGCAGCGCGGTGCCCAGCCGTACGGTCCCGTCGGCCTCCACGATGCCCGGGCTGCCTACCCCGACCGCACGCAGACTGCTCCGGGCCACGCCCGTCCGCCGCAGGAGATCGGCGACCACTGCCCTGACCTTGTCGAGCCGGTCGTCGGCGCAGGCCGCTTCCGAAACCTCGCGTGAGCCCGCCCCGATGATCCGGCCGTCCAGCCCCGACAGCAACGCGGAGATCCGATGCGGGCCGATCTCGATACCGAGCAGATGCCCGGCCTCGGCGCGGAACCGGAACCGGCGGGCCGGCCGCCCCTGACGTCGGGTCTCACCCCCGTCGGGCAACGACTCCACGACCAGTCCGGCCTCGAAGAGCCCCTCCATGACGCCCTCGACCGTCGGCCGAGACAGACCTGTGATCCGGGTCAGGTCCGTGAGGGTGGGGGAGCCGGCGCCCCGGAGGGCATGCAGCACCACCGCGGAATTGATCCGTCGCAGCAGTGACGGATCCCCACCGGTCAGCCGGCTCACGGTGTGTCCTCCCAGCTCGTGCGCATGTCAGGCGGATGCTACTCGCTGCCCGGGTACAGGGCGACTGCGGGCCGGAACGGGTATCCGGGGCCGGCGGCCCTCAGCTCGGAGCGACGAACCCGGACTCGTACGCTGCGATCACCGCTTGAGTACGGTCCCTCGCACCCAACTTGGCCAGTACGGTGCTGACATGGGTCTTCACCGTCTCGACACCGACCATGAGCTTGGCGGCGATCTCCGCGTTCGACAGGCCACGGGCCATCAGCCGGAGGACCGCAGCCTCACGCTCGGTCAGCGACGCCCGGGCCATGGCCGCCCGCGCCTTGCTCGTGCCGTACTCGGCGGCGAGTTGCCGGACCGCCGCCGGGAACAGCAACGACTCGCCCTCTGCGACCAGGCGCACCGCATGCACGATCTCGGCGGGCCGGGCACGCTTGAGGAGGAAACCGTCCGCTCCGGCGCGCAACGCCTCGTACACGTACTCGTCGTTCTCGAATGTGGTGACCACCAGGATCTTCGGTGGTTCCGGCACGGTCCGCAGCACCACCCGCGTCGCCTCGATGCCATCCATCAGCGGCATTCTGACGTCCATGGCCACCACATCGGGGCGCAGCTGATGCAGCAATGGGATCACTGCGGCGCCATCACCCGCCTCGCCCACCACCTCGATATCGGGCTGAGCCTCAAGAACCGCGCGCAGCCCCGCGCGGACGAGGGGTTCGTCATCGACCAGAAGAACGGTAACCGGCATCAGGCCAGCCTAGGCCGTTCAACGGAAGACTTGCGTGCACCCTCCATTCGCCGTCGTACGGACCTGTCTTGGCCTTTCCGCCCAGCAACGCGGCCCGCTCGCGGATGCCCCGCAGCCCGCTCCCACCGCCCGGCGTACCCATCGAATCAGTGAGCGGATTGGTCACCTCCAACTCCAGCCGGCCGTTCGTGACGCTGATCCGCACCCGGACGGGAACCGCCCCGGAGTGACGAAGCACATTGGTGAGAGATTCCTGAAGGATGCGGTACCCCTCCCGGGAGACCGCCCCCGGAACCTGCTCCAGTGGACCGGAAACGTCCGAATCGATCTTCGCCCCCGAACCACGCGCGGAGTCCAGGAGCCGGTCCGCTTCCGCGAGCGTCGGCCGCTGCCCCACCGGTGTTCCCGATTCGCGCAGCACCCGCAGAACCCGCTCCAGATCGTCGAGCGCGTCCCTGCCGGTCTCCTCGATCGCGGCCAGTGCCCGCTCGGTGAACTCCGGGTCGTCAGCAGCCCGGGCCGCACCCGCCTGTACGACCGCGACCGTCAACGCGTGCCCGATCGAGTCATGCAGCTCCCGTGCGATGCGATTGCGCTCCAGCAACTGCTCGGTGCGCTCCTCCAGAGCGGTCAACCGCTGCACCGGTGAGGGACCGAGGAGCCGACGGGCGGTCGCAGTGATCAGCTCTCCGCTCGCCGCGACCATGGCAAGCAGCACCAGGAAGGGCAAGGGTGCCAGCAGGGCGTACCACCAGTGCGGCTCCACTCCGCGGACCAGCCATTCGCCACTCGGGCCTGCGCCCGCTGCGGTGAGGACGAGGTCAACCGCGGTCGCCGGCAGCCACACCGTTGCATACCCCACGGCGACGCAGAGCAGTAGTCGTATCTCCAGCCACAACACGGTTCGCCAGCGATCCGCCCAAGTGACCGCAGCGCTTGTGGAGATCGCCGCGTGGGGGCTGCCCCGCTCCGCAGGTGTGAGCAGGAGCTGTGCCTGAACACCCTCGGCCATCCGCATGGCGGGCAACAATCCCGCTGGCACAGCGAAGACCATGGGCGCCCACAGCGTGTCCATGGAGATGTACAGCCACACGCTCCAGACCGCTCCCGGGATGAGGAGATGCAGCCACCGGGTGTAGGTGGCAGAGGTGGCCAGCGGGCGGAGAAAGCGGAACATGCTGCCATCGTGTCAGTCCGCACGGGCCCCGCGGCTCCCCCGAGCGGGGGAGGTGATCCCCACTCCCGGGGGAGGCCGGGCACCGGGCGCGACCGCGAGACTGAGGACATGACCAGCATCGACGTCCATGAGCTCACAAAGGAATACGGCACGACCCGCGCCGTGGACAGCCTCACGTTCAGCGTGCGACCCGGCCGCGTAACCGGCTTTCTCGGCCCCAACGGTGCCGGGAAGTCCACCACTATGCGACTCGTTCTCGGCCTGGACCGGCCAACCGGCGGCACGGCCACGATCGGCGGGCAGCCCTACGCCACGCTCGACGATCCGCTGCGCCGGGTGGGCGCCCTGCTCGATGCCCAGGCCGCCCATGGATCGCGTACCGCGCGGAACCACTTGCTGGCCCTCGCAGTCAGCAACGGCATGGGTGCGCGCAGAGTGGACGAAGTCCTTGAGGAGGCAGGCCTCGGCGCGGTCGGTGGAACGCGCATCCAGAGGTTCTCACTCGGCATGCGGCAGCGGCTGGGCATAGCTGCCGCACTGCTCGGTGACCCGGAGGTCGTGATGCTGGACGAACCGTCGAACGGGCTGGATCCGGAAGGCATCATCTGGATCCGCGAGCTGATGAAGCGGCTCGCCCGAGAGGGCCGCACGGTCCTGGTCTCCAGCCATCTGATGAACGAGACATCATCGTTCGCCGACCACCTGGTGGTCCTCGGCCGGGGCCGGCTCCTCGCCGACCTGCCGATGCAGGATTTCCTTGACTCCCGCAGCCGGCCTCGGGCGCGGGTGCGCACGACCGAATCCACTCGGCTGCGTGATGTTTTGATCCGTAAGGGATATGAGCCTGCACAGGGTGACGACGGTCGTTGGACCGTCGAGGGCGCGAAGGCCGGGGAGATCGGTGCGATAGCCGCCGCCGAAGGCATTCCCGTCCTTGAACTCATCGACGAGCAGGCCACGTTGGAGCAGGCCTACCTCGACCTCACCTCCGACGCCATGGAATTCGCTTCCGCGGCGACCTCATCCACCAACCGTCAGGAGGCCTGACCATGTCGACCACCGCAGTGCTGCGCTCCGAGTGGATCAAGATCAGATCGGTGCGGTCCGTCACCGGATCCTTGATAGCGGTCCTACTCGTGACGCTTGCCATCACAGTGCTCGCATTCGCCACCGTCGGCCAGGCCGAGGCGGACAACGCGGACGCCGAGCCGCTCTTCAATGCCTTCTATGCATTGAACTTCGGCCAGATCGCCGCCATCAGCTTCGGGGCAACCGCGATCTCTTCCGAGTACCTCAACGGCGCCCTGCGGATATCGCTCGCCGCTGTACCGAGCCGCAACCTCTTCTACGCGGCCAAGATGGCTCTCGTTGGCGCGCCGGCTCTCGTCGTTGGCCTTGTCGCCAGCTTCAGCGCCTTCCTGGTGGGACAGATGTTCATGGGGAAGTACGCGATCGGCCTGGGGGAGCCGGGTGCCCTGCGGGCGGCCTTCGGCGGAGGGATATATCTGGCCCTGATGGCTCTGTTCGCAGCCGGATTGGCGGTAGTGCTCCGTAGCGCCGTGGCCGTGCTCAGCCTGCTCATTCCGTTCATCCTCATCGTCTCCTTCGTGATCGGAGACGTCGCAGGTGGCGCGGCACAGTATCTGCCCGACCGGGCAGGACAGTTGGTGCTCCACCAGAACCCCGAAGGCAGTCTCGGACCGTGGAGCGGTCTCGCGGTGGCGGCGGCGTGGGCAGCGGCCGCACTGCTGGCAGGCTGGTGCGCGATCCGCCGAAGGGACGCATAGCCCGCTGCCACGTCCTCAGAGGTGGAGCAAGACGGCTGAAAGCCCCTCAAAGCTCATGACGCGGAGCGGCTTGTCAGTGCTGGGCGGTTTACTAGCGGCATGACCACCGCACATCATCTCCGCCTCATCGACGGGATGCGCACCCGGGACTTCCCCGCGGAGCGCATCCGGTCAGGCTCGGGAGTCAGCGGGCCCGGCTATCACACAGCGTCCTTGCACGTGGACATCGATCACTGGGACGACGACGAGGCAAGGCGACTGGAGCTCCGGGCCCAGTGCCTCGCAGAGCATGACGCACTGCTGACACTGCTCGCCGGCCGCTGGGGCGAGCCGCAGACGATCAGTCTGTGGAGTGCGCAGGAGCGGATGATGGCCGGTGAGGAGATTCCGGAGGCGTGGGCCGAGACGGTTGCGGGCTGCGAGCACCTCCAGCTCTGGCAGATCGAGGACCGATGGGTTGCCATGGGGCTCTACCTGGAGGAGGAAGGCCCCGGTTGCGAGCTGAGCGTTGTGGTGACGGAGATAGATCCGCCGTGACAAGAGCAGGCTGCTGCCCGCTGAGACGGAACGCGGCAGCCGTCCGCCGTGTCGGCCCGGGTCTCCGCCTCCTGCGGACGGGCCCTGTCACCAACCCTCCGCGACGGCCCCGCCGCCGCTCACCGTGATGGGCCAGGCACCAGCCCTCTGGCGCGGACACAACCACAACCGGACGGCCATCGGCGTCAAGCCGCCGTGCAGGCGCCGGGGCGTCAGGCTCCTTCAGTGGTGCTGACGCCGTCGCATTCGACAGAGGTGCGGAGGCGTCCGTACTCCTCCGCCATCGTCTGAGCGGTCCAGTGGGCGTTCAGGCCGCTGGGGTTGGGCAGGGCCCAGACGCGGGCGCCGCCGACCGTATGGTCCTGCGGACCGATCCGGGCGGTTCGTTTGCCGAAGGCGGTGCGGTACGCGGTGATCCCCACGACTGCCAGCCACCGCGGCCGCAGTTGCTCGACCTTGGCTGCCAGGATCTGTCCGCCCTCGCGGAACTCCTCGGTGGACAGCTCGTCCGCCCGTGCGGTGGCCCGGGCGACCACATTGGTGATGCCCAGGCCATATCGCAGCAGTTCGGTCTGTTCTGCAGGCTTCAGCTGCCGAGGGGTGAAGCCGGACCGGTGGAGTACCGGCCAGAAGCGGTTGCCGGGGTGGGCGAAGTGGTGGCCCGTTGCCCCTGTCATCAGGCTCGGGTTGATCCCGCAGAACAGCACACGCAGGCCGCCCGCGACCACATCGGGAACGGTGCTGTCGCGGGCGGCCTGGTGCTCTTCGGGTGTCATCCGGCTGCGGTGGCGGCCGTCAGAGGATGGAGCCCGGTGTATATGCGGCGGCCTCGGGGTGCTGCTTGGTGATCTCCTCGATGCGGGAGATCAGCGCGGTGACCTGGTCGCCCGCCGCTCCCGTGAAGGAGAGCTTGTCGGCCATCAGCGCGTCCAGCTGTGCGCGGTCCAGCGGAATGCGCTCGTCGGCGGCCAGCTTGTCGAGCAGCTCGTTGCGCTCGGCGCCCTGCTCGCGCATAGCCAGGGCCGAGGCGACCGCATTCTCCTTGATCGCCTCGTGGGCGACCTCACGGCCGACACCGGCGCGCACCGCACCCATCAGGACCTTGGTCGTGGCGAGGAACGGGAGGTAGCGGTCCAGCTCGCGGGCGACGACGGCCGGGAACGCCCCGAACTCGTCGAGCACCGTCAGGAAGGTTTCCAGGAGACCGTCGAATGCGAAGAACGCGTCAGGGAGCGCCACACGGCGGACCACGGAGCAGGACACATCGCCCTCGTTCCACTGGTCACCGGCCAACTCACCGGTCATCGACGCGTAGCCGCGCAGGATGACCATCAGACCGTTGACGCGCTCGCAGGAGCGGGTGTTCATCTTGTGCGGCATTGCGGACGAGCCGACCTGACCCGGCTTGAAGCCCTCGGTCACCAGCTCGTGCCCGGCCATCAGACGGATCGTCTTCGCGACCGACGAAGGCGCCGCGGCCAGCTGCACCAGTGCCGTCACCACGTCGTAGTCGAGCGAGCGCGGGTAGACCTGACCGACCGATGTGAAGGCCTGAGCGAAACCGAGGTGCCCGGCGATGCGCTGCTCCAGCTCGGCGAGCTTTCCGGCGTCGCCGCCGAGCAGGTCGAGCATGTCCTGGGCCGTGCCCACGGGGCCCTTGATGCCCCGCAGCGGGTAGCGGCCCAGCAGGTCCTCAAGCCGCCCGTAGGCCACCAGCAGCTCGTCCGCCGCGGTCGCGAAGCGCTTGCCGAGCGTGGTCGCCTGCGCGGCGACATTGTGCGAGCGGCCGGCCATGACCAGCTCGCGGTACTCGCCCGCCAGCTTGCCGAGCCGGGCCAGGACCGCCACCGTGCGGTCGCGCATCAGCTCCAGGGAGAGCCGGATCTGAAGCTGTTCCACGTTCTCGGTGAGGTCACGGGAGGTCATGCCCTTGTGGACCTGCTCATGGCCGGCGAGGGCGTTGAACTCCTCGATGCGGGCCTTGACGTCGTGACGAGTGACCTTCTCGCGCTCGGCGATCGAGGCCAGGTCGACCTGGTCGACGACACGTTCGTAATCGGTGAGGGCAGCATCCGGCACCTCGATCCCGAGGTCCTTCTGAGCGCGCAGCACCGCCAGCCACAGCTGGCGTTCCAGCTTCACCTTCTGCTCGGGGGACCAGAGGACGGCCAGCTCCGTGGAGGCGTAGCGGCCGGCCAGGACATTGGGGATGCGAGGCTTCGCAGACACAGCAGTCACGTGTCCAGAGTTTACCTGTCGTCCTCAGTGGTTCGTGAGTGTCCACAAAGTCCATAAGGTCCAGGTCTGAGGCTCCTGGATCACCGTCTCACACGCAGCGTGTGAGACACGCGTGAGACGAAACGGCCCCCTCGCCAGCACCCGGGCGCGGACCGAAGCGCCCGCCGAGGCCGGCTGACCGCTGCAGACTCCGGGCCGACGGCCTGCCAGCTCCCGCCCAGGCGACGGGTCGTCGGCCCGAGATGCTCCAGTAGGCTGCGCTGGCCATGGATACGCACGCCGAACCCGAGCAGACCCGGCACGACGCGATAGCTGCCGGTCCGCCGATCCGGCAGCTCTTCCGGGAGGTAATCGCCGACCGCCTGCCGGGCCGCAGGCCGCGTCAGGCGGCGATGCTGTTCGACGCCGAGATCGACCCCTGCTGGGACGATCGGAGCTTCCTCGGCGACTTCTAGGGGGTCGAGGAACATCGGAACGAAAACCGGCGCTAACCTCGCCGTTTCGGTTGGGGTGATGAGACGCCGCTGTTCCTCTGCTGTCGGGTGGGCGGGGTGATTTCGTTGCTCGGGCATGGCGGAGTCCCGGCGCGGGGTCGGGTTCTCCAAGGTCTTTCGGGTCGTGGGCGGTCAGGGGTTTGCTGGTCAGCCGGCGGGACGGGGTAGTGCGGCGAGGCGGTGGAAAGCCGTGGCCAGTTCGTGTTTCCAGGGCCAGGTTGTCGATATCCGCAAGCGCAGACGCCGACCGCCGTGGGTGAGGCGGGCGGCGACGTGCAGCAGCCGGTAGCGAAGCTTCTTCGGCTCGGCGGTGGCCAATTCCCCCTCCAGCAGCAGGACGCACATCCAGGCCAGCAGGTCGATCGCCGTGAGGCTGAGTTCGAGCCAGACGGCATTGACACCGAAGTCGCGGGAGGGGAAGCGGCCAAACCCAATGGTCTTGCCGCACCGGATGCGGCCCTCGACAGTGGCATGCCCACGGTGGCGCACTTCGAACACCGCGATGTGGTCTGTGGCTGTGTTGGCGCCGGCGTTCCCGGGCCGCAGCCAGCCGGACAGTGCCTCTCCGGTGTTGGCGAGGAAGCACAGCAGCGGGTGGAAGCCGAAGCCGCCCTTGTAGGTGGGTGCGGCCGCCTCCTTCTCGGAGTGGCAGGCCACCAGCGTGGCGTCGAGGTCCAGGACGAGGCCGGGCAGCACGCGTCCCGCGGCGCGGGCAGCGGGTATGCCCTCGCTGGTCTCGGCGGCCTGCAGCCAGGCGACCTCCCGAGCCGAGGCGCGGGCCGAGCGCAGAAAAGCCAGTGCCCGCTCGTCAACGTCGGCGAGCATCACCGCCAGGTCGGTGGCGATCCGTCCCGGATCATGTCCGGTCCCGCGAGGCCGCAGCGGCCTGAGAGCGGTGGAGTACGCGGCGGTCAGTCCCGTGGCATCGGCAAGATCCGCCAGCAACCGTGCCCCGGCATGACCGACCACACCCGAACCATCGGCACTGACATAGACCCTGGGACGCGAACCGATACCGTCGGGTAGCGAGGGCGCATTTCGGCGCCCTCGCCCCCTCAGAACCGTACGTGCACGTTATCCGCGCATACGGCTCAAGCAAGTCCTGAAGGCTCTTGGGACTATGCAGAATTCCCGTTGCCTGACGCCTTCCGGCGTCGGAGGCACGAGGCATGAGCAAGGCGGAGTTGAACCCCGTCCGGCGTCTTCGTCCCCTGGTAGGCGATGTGTCGTGCCTTTATCGCTTTCCGGGTAGTGCGGAGCCATTGCTCCCACCCGGTTGGGGACTGTGGAGGCTGGTCGGAATGCAGAAGCAGTTGCCCGCAGCACTGGCAGCGGCCCTTTTGCGTCTGGAGCAGACGCATCGTGGCCCGGTCCAGCGGCAGCGGTGCGCTTCTGCGCCGCCGGTTGGCCCAGTAGTCCGTCAAGGCCGGATCGTCTGGGGACGAGGCGTCCTTGACCAACTGGTGCCGGACGATTTTCGTCCAGGCGAACTTGACGAGGTAGGCACCGTTGTCGCGGTGGCCGAATACCCATTTGTCTTCCCGGGCGGTGTTGAATCGGCCGAAGTACCGGCTGGTAATCCAGTGCTTCGACTTCTTCGGATGCCTGTGCAGAGCCCACCGGTAGGTGAGCTGCCACAGATAAGAGTCCAACGAGGCGAAGACCTCCTTGGACACCACCGTCCGGTAATAGGCCGACCACCCGCGAACGATCGGGTTGACCGCCCGCAAGATGGCGAGAGTTTCCGCGCCCCGCAAGGCACGGACCTCCTCGCGCAACCTGGCCCGGATCCGCATGACGGCTGCTTCACTGGGCTTGATCAGCAACTTGCCGCATCGATAACGGCGCACGTTGAACCCCAGGAAGTCAAAACTGGTCTCCGCGTGGACGATACGTGTCTTGTCCTCGTTGAAGACCAGCCCCCGGGGCGCGAGCCACTCGGCAAGCTGGGCCTTGACCTGCTCAGCCGCATCGCGGCTGTGGCACATCGCCACCAGGTCGTCGGCGTATCTGACCAGCACCGGAGCGTCCGGCATGATCTCTCCGGGCCGTCGGCCAGGAGGGTAATACCGCACACCCGCAGCCGCCTCCATCCCATGCAGGGAGACGTTCAACAGCACTGGGCTGATCACTCCGCCTTGAGGAATTCCCTCCTCCGTCGCAGTGAAACGGCCGCGTTCCACCACTCCGGCCTTCAGCCACTGCCGGACCAGCCCCCGTGCGGGGAAGGTACCGAGCTGGGCCAGAAGCCGATCGTGGTCAATGCGGTCGAATGCCGCCGCCAGGTCGGCGTCCAGGATCCACACGCGTTGCGGGTTCTTGCCGTTGAGCGTGTTGTAGATGACCCCGATCGCGTCGTGGCAGCCTCGGCCCGGGCGGAAGCCGTATGACCTCGCCTCGAACCGTGCCTCCCACTCAGGTTCCAGCGCCGCCGACGCGCGGGCCTGATGAGCCCTGTCGATGATCACGGGAATTCCTAGTGGGCGCCGTTTGTGTCCCCCTGCCTTCGGGATGAACACTCGCCGGACCGGGCGGGCCTGCCAGATACTTCCGCGCTGCTGGATGAAGCGCGCCAGTTCTGCCTTGCCCGGGGCGGTCAGTACGACCTGGCCGTCGACCCCCGCTGTCTTTCGTCCGGCGTTGACCTCCGTCACCCGGCGCACGCTGACCAGCGTGTTGCTGAGGCTCCGGAGCATCAGTTTCTGCAGGTTCCTGACTTTCGCCAGGTCACCGTCCCTCGATGCCGTGAAGATGCGCTGGCGCAGGCGGCGTACGTTCTTCTCCGCCTGGTCCCAGTCGATACTGTCCCAGTCCGCGAAGAAGTCATCCTCCGGTCCGTTCACCCCGGCCGCAGCCGGGGCGTCCAACTTGTCCTTCGGTACTGTCGCTGCTGCCATCGTCCCTCCTCACAGACTCACCCGGCTCACGTCAGCGCCCTTTCGGACCCGGAAACCTGTCCGGTATCCGGCGAGTTGGCCGGGACGGTGGCGGAGAGGCCGCCGCTCGTGCTGTCCCGGTTTCCTCTGACCTTTCGGCCTGCCGGCCTTCGCTTTTTGAGCCGTCCTGTCCCGCCGGAGACATCAGCCTTCCTCACGGTCAGCCCACCGCCGCCCATGCCAGAGCGGCGGCCTCCGTCGGGGTTTCCACGTTCCGCGTGTGCGAGATGCGACCGGATTGGGCGCCCTCTATATCCCGGGGCGGCGGTGTCCTCCCGGGCGGCATGAAGATCCGCTCGGCGCCTGCCGCGTTTCAGCGGCCCACCCTGCACCCTGCTACCACAACCCACCGGCAGGGCTTTTCTTCACGAGACGTCATCGAGGGTTCACGGGTGTTCGCCCGCCCGGTCTTTCCCTTGCCTGTTGCCACCGGGTGGAACGGCGGCGCTTGGGCTTCTCCCCGGAGCTTCGCACCCCGCCGTTACCAGCGACGCACGTCCGGGTGGGAACGGATCATCGGACACGGACCCGGGATTACTCTGTCGTCGGCGACATCGCCGACCCCCTCTCCAAGAGCATCCACTCAACACACGCGACCTCGTGTCGCACCTGCACGTGGAAAGTGCCCTCCGCCTGGTCCGACAGAACCCCTCAGCAAGGTTCATCGTCCCAGGTCAGGAAGGCACTTTCGCGCTTCCGCCTCGAAAGCCGCCAAACCCAACCGAAACGGCGAGGCTAAGCCCTCGGCGGCACCTTCCGCGAGGGCGACTCCAAGATCCATATCGGCCCGCTCCCGCGCGTCATGGCCTGCCTGCGCAATCTCGCCATCGGCATCCACCGCCAGGATGGCCACACCAACATCGCCGCCGCGCTACGTCACGCCGCCCGCGACTGCCACCGCCCCCTGACTGCCCTCGGCCTCGCAGGATGAACCCGGACAGAACTGATCACGCAACGGACCCTGGCGGGCAGGCCATGATGAAACGGCAACGGAGCTCGTTGGTACAAGCAGTCTCCAGGACTGCTTGTACCAACGAGTTCCGTTGCACCACGCCAGGAATTCCTCAAGGGGCTTGCGTGACCAGTCGAAACGCTAAGGGCCTGCCGATCATTAACTCGCTGTCTTGATCTCCGGTGGGCGGGTGATCCCCGTCGCTGCTGCGAGCTTGTGGAGGCCATCGAGGGTGGCGAGGCGGTCGGCGGCGGGATGGACAGTGTGTCCGGCTGCGGCGAGGAGTTGGCGGATGTCGCGGATGCGCCGGTTGATGGTTTCTGGAGTGACGGAGAAGAGACGGGCGATAGCGACCTGCGGGAGCCCGTGCCGGTAATGGAGGAGGGCGGCCAGGAGCCGGTCGGCGAGGGTGAGGACGGGGCGGCGGCCGGTGCCGCCGTCGCCCTTGACGCGTGGGCGGTGACCGCGCCGTTTGTTCAGGTTCGCCTCCCGCTGGTCCTCGTGGAGGGTGGTGAGTGTGGTGATCAGCGTGTCCCATTCGGCGGGCGGCAGTCCGGTCAGGGCCGGGTGGCACAGCCAGGCGAGGTCGGGGCTGGGCTGGTCGAATGGGTCCGGGACGTCGCTGACCTGGGCATATGGCTCGGGGCGAAGGCTGTAGTTCCAGTCGCCGTGCCAGGCATGGCGGTCCACGGGCAGCGCGTCCATCTGCCGGTCGCCGATGCGGACGCCGGTCTCGTAGGAGGCGGTGTCGAGTTCGGCGCGGACGGTCAGTCCGGTGCGGGTAGTGGTCGCCGCGATGCTGTTCACGATGACGTCGTGGCTGGTCAGCGGTCTGCCTCGCCAGTTCATCGTGATGTGGGAGAACAACCGGTGTTCAATCTTGTTCCACTTCGAAGTCCCCGGCGGCATATGGCACACGGTGATCTCCAGGCCCGTTTCCAGCGCCAAGGCGGCGAGCTCGGCTTTCCAGGCGCGGGTGCGGTAACCGTTGGAGCCGCCCGCATCCGCGGTGATCAACAGCCGCCGAGAGGCAGGGTAGGCGTGCCGGCCGCACCCGTTCCACCAGCGGCGGATCGACTCCACAGCGAAGGCGGCGGTGTCGTGGTCGGTGCCGACGTTGACCCAGCCGGTATTGCGGGTGAGGTCGTAGATTCCGTACGGGATGGCCTTGCCCAAATCGGCGTCCGGGAAGTCGTGGGTGTGCACGGTGACCGGCTTGCCGTGGGGCCGCCACTGGCGGCCGCCGTTGCGGTACTGGCCGACCAGCTCCTTCTTCTTCGCGTCCACGCTGATCACCGGGTCCCCGGCCGCCTGGTAGCCCTTGGCCTGTTCGTTGACATAGCGGAACTGCGCATCCCGGTCCGGGTGTTGCTTGCCTTCGATGGTCTTGGCGTTGCCCTGCAGGCTGAAGCCCTCCTCGCGCAGCAGGTCGCCAACGGTGTCCGCGTTGACCTGGTGCCCCTGGCGGGTCAGCTCTGCGGCCAAGACGCGGGTGGACTTGGTCGTCCAGCGCAGCGGCGACATCGGGTCACCGCGCTCTTCCGGCTCGACCAGCGCCAGCAGCGCGGGCCGCAGCCCCGGATCCAGGTCCACCGCCCGCCTACGGCCCCCGCCCACCCGACGGATCCGCCCCAACGGCGCCTCCCCGGACTCCAGTTCAGCTACCCCGCGCGAGACGGTGCCCTCACGCACCCCGGCCGCACGGGCGACAAGCCTGATCCCGCCGTGCCCCAGCGACCGCGCCTCCGCCCCTATGGTCAGCCGACGCTGGCGCTCGTCCAAGTGCGGGAACAACGCCTGGAACTTCGCCGTCAGCATCGAATCGGCCCCTCCGGAATCCCCATACCACAACAACGAGGCACGATCCCGGAAGCGACGGCTTGTTTCCAGGCAAGCCCTAACTGCCCAGCATTGAGTCAAGGCTCGATCGCTGAAGTGGAGCGGCGCACGCTAGAAGCAGGCAGGGAGCGACGCTGGCCACAGGCACCTAACCGGCTGGTCGAGCAAGGCCTCGACAGGAGCTCCCCTCCTCGAAGACTGCTGCTAGCAACGCCCTTGCCATGGGACTTGGTAGGAGCTGCTGATCTTGTATTGACCTGCGGTAGGCACCTTGAGACGCATCCATTCGCCATCGCGTTCCAGGCACCCCTCACTGGCACGAAGCCAGGGGGAATACGCGATGCGCAGGCTGACTGTCCCACTATCCCGCGCCCATAGCGTCACCGTGGCGTTGTCACTGCTGACGATCTTCGCTCCGGCACCTGAAATCATCGGCTTCGCACCCTTAACTTCATAGATTCGCCAATGGGTATCCCGCCACACAGGTTTCAACCAGCCAGGCTCGTTACGGACGAGCTCAGCCTCATCCTTTGCGGCATAGTCCGGTTCACCTTCTGGCAGAACTACGTAGCCGACAGCCCAGTCGTTGAGCCAGGCACGGTACTTCGCCGACGAGAAACGATTCTTGTAGAAGAGATCGTTGCGCTCTACATCGACTTGACGATTCCAGCCCCGGGCCAGATTGATATGAGGCCCTAGCGCAGTGCTTTCTCGGTGATTCACAGCCGGGACCACCTCGACGCGTGTACGGTCCGCCCCTAGCCGATCAAGGGCCATCAGTACACCGCGGGATTCCGTAGCCCACGTTGGCACCGGAGTTGACATCCTCGTCACATGAATGGTGTGTTCCGTGACCCAATATGCGGAAAGTGCCAGAGCGAGGGTAAGCGCCACCTTTTGAACCCTTCGCCCCTTATCGGCGAGAAGCGCAGCAAGCAACACCGGACCGCCAAACAGTTCGGCTAGACGAACGACGTTGGAACCCACAGGCGAAGGAATCAGGGCCGACAGAAGGACTCCGGCCGAGTACGTTGCCGCGCCGAAACGGAGCACTCGCCATTCCCGCGGAGCAAACACCGCAAGCAGCGCGCCGAAAAGGACCGGCTTCCAAATATCGCTTGCGGACATTGGCATCATGCCGCTAAAGGGGAATAGCAGGGTCGTCAAGCCCACCACCACAATGGGTGGGGCGCACAGCGCGAGGGCACTACCGAGATCTCGGTTCAAAAGCCAGCCTGCCCCGCACACAAGAAGGAACAGTCCTGCCACCGGGCTAGCCATGGTCGCCAGCGCGGCGAAGATGCCAGCCAGGGCAAGGCGCCGACCATGCCCCATCAGCAGGAGGCACGACACCAAGGCGAGCGCAACGCCCAGCGCGAAGGTAGACCGACCAGACGCTACGTTGCCCCAAAGGAACAAGACCCCCAGGAGGGTAGGCCACAAGGGGTGACGGACACCGCTACGTACAAACACGCAGCCCACCAGCCATGAGGCAGCCGTACCCGCGGCGACAGTGACAGTTCGCACACCGAACAGCGCCATCAACTGTGGGGCCAAAACACTGTAGTTGCCTACGTGGACGCCCCCATACCAGCCAAGGCTATAGGGCGACCCAGGATGTTCGGCGACGAAATTTGTCCAGGAGACCTGTGCCGCAAGGTCCCCCCCTCCGGTCCCGAGGAAGATAAACCATAGGACGTACAGAGGAAGGGCGAGCGCGCTGGCCAAGATAGGCACGCGATGCCGCTCCCAGAAAGCGCGAACCCACCTCTGTCCAGCAAGGGGGGTCCGTGTACGTTGCGCAGGCAGCTCGGTCGGCGAGACAGAGGATGCCACTGATGATTCCGTTCAGTAAATTGCCGAAAAACCGGCCCACCTCGTAGACCCGTTCCAAATTGGCGACTATTTCCGGAACAGCACTGCCTGGACGTTACTCATATAACGCCGGTTTACCTTTTTGATTTCATCGAAATAGGCCCTATCCTTGCCGATTTCGATTTCCTGTAGCCTCTGTTCGGTGGAGAGTCAAACAGCAACCACCTTGGTCTGCTGCTTGCACTTGACATCAGCCTCAGCGGTTGAAATCTCGCGCTCTGAAGGTTCCCCCTTGGCGCCCCATTTACTAGCCGCACCCCAGGGCGTCGCGTAGTCGAAACCAGCCGTCTTCATGCATGCACTCCAACGACTCACTACGCTCCTTACGCGTTGATCACGTTTCGCAGCATCGAACGTACTCGACTTCAAGTCGTTGAACTTCGCAAAGGAAGTCTTTGCGCCACGCGTCAATGTCCGGTCAGCTTCTTTCTGGCACGCCATGACATCTGAAGCAGCGTCCTTCGGTAGGCTCGCCAACCGCCCCCTGATTTGCTTAGTCACCCCCCTGTACCCCGGCGACGACAGGAGCTCCGCCGGCGCATGGTACCCAAATCTCGTCGCAACGCTAAGCTCGACGACTCCAAAGTGGAGACGATTTCGCCAGCTAGGGACGTGCTCAGGTGTCTTGATTTGCCCCCACTCGTACCCCCTCTCTCGCATGCATGGGCGAATCTTCCACGGCAGGCACGGGCAGCTCTACCAGGACGGTATGGAGGACCAGATCGGCGCCCTCGGCTTGGTCCTCAACGCCCTCGTACTCTTCACCACGAGGTACATGGACGCTGCAGCGAAGCGGTTGCGGGCGGACGGCTTCGACGTCCGTGACGAGGACGTGGCCCGCCTCTCGCCGTTTGTGCGGCACCACATCAACATGCTCGGCCGGTACTCCTTCCAGCTCCCGAACCTGCCTGGCGGCCTACGGCCCCTGCGCAATCCGGATTCCACCGACGAGGAGTGAAGCGCTTGTTCTAGTCAGGACCATGAACCCGGTGATCTCTGGTCGTATCCGCCACGTCGCCGGCGGACGCCCCGATAGCGCGAAGGGGCGTGGGTCCGGTCCTCGATGAACTCGTTCTTGTGTCTACGTGACAGCTTCCTGACCTTCGACGATGGAAGTCAGGCCGTCGAGGAGTGCCTTGAGGCCGAATTCGAAGAGAGCATCGAGACGCAGGTCATAGCCGTCCTCGAAGGCTCCGACCACCTTGGTGAAGGTCGGGAAGCGGCCGGATTCCACCAGTTCCCGGAGAGCGGGGGTGCGGCTGTCCAACCACTGGTCCTCCGACTGGCCCGTGGCCGCTTCGGCGTGCGCTTCCATCTCCAGGTGCACAGCCAGGCCCTGGACATGGCTGTAGAGCAGGACGTGGATGTCGAACAGCTTGGTGGGATCGAGTCCGTGGCCGTCGAGGGCTCGCAGCACCCACTCGCCGTGGACCATCAGGTTGGGCACGAGCAGAGGGCGGGTGAGAGAGCCGATCTGGGCCAGCCACGGGTGCTTGCGGTAGAGAGTCCAGAGGGTCCGAGCACCCAGTTCGATGCGGGAACGCCACTCTTCGGGGGCGTTGGCGGGGTAGGACTCCTCGCCGAATGCGGTGTCGGCCATGAGCAGGATGAGGTCGTCCTTGCTGGGGACGTACCGGTAGGGCGACATGGCGGCGACGCCGAGCCGTGCCGCAACGCCGCGCATGGAGAGCGCCGACAGTCCTTCGGTATCGGCGATGTCGATGGCCGTGCGGACGATCCGGTCGAGGCTCAGCTCCTGCTCGGGGTCCGGGACGGGTGACGGGCGCCTGCGGGTCGGCGCGGCGGGGGCCGTTCCGGCGACGACCGTGCCGATCCGGGGCCGTGCCTGGACAAGTCCCTCCAGACGCAGGGTGGTCAGGGCCTTGGTGGCGGTGGCGAGCGCGACGCCCCATTCCCCGGCGATCTGCCGGGTCGAGGGAACCCGGTCTCCGGGGGCGAGTTCACCGTCCGCGATGCGCCGCCGGATCGCGGCGACGATGCGCAGATAGGGCGGATCACCGACTGCGTCTGTGGTCTTCGTCACGTCCTGCCGCTTTCCTTTCCTGTACTAGTGCAGAGGGTAGCAGCGGCAACGCCGAACGTAAGCCGTCTGGCCTAGTACAGATCCGGTATTTGGCCAGTTGGAGGGAGTGTGCGTACGTCGTACGTTCAGTGCGCGTACATCGTAAAAAGCACTGGAGGAACTTCTCATGCAGACCGTACTCATCTCCGGCGGCGGAATCGCCGGGCCCGTCCTCGCCTACTGGCTGCGCCGCCACGGCTTCGCGCCCACCGTCGTCGAACGCGCCCCGGGCCAACGCCCCGGCGGCCAGGCGGTGGACATCCGCGGCGTCGCGCTCGAAGTCGTGGAGCGGATGGGCCTGCTGGAGCAGGCAAGCCGCGTGCGGACCCGGATGCGCGGCATGTCGATCCTCGACCCCGACGGCCACGAGGTCGACCGCTCCACCGAGGCGACCTTCAGCAGCGGCCGGCTCGACAGCGAAGACATCGAGGTACTGCGCGAGGACCTGGTACGGATGGTGTACGAGCACACGCGCGCAGGCGTCGAGTACCTCTTCGGCGACAGCATCACCGCACTCGACGAGGACGAGACCGGCGTGCGCGTCGACTTCGCGCACGGGCCGTCCCGCACCTTCGACCTCGTGGTCGGGGCGGACGGCCTCCACTCCACCGTACGACGCCTGGCCTTCGGTCCGGAGGAGCGTTTCGCCCACCACCTGGGCAGCTATCTCTCGGTGTTCAGCGCGGACAACTTCTTCGCCCTGGACGACTGGCAGATGTGGCTGCGGGACGGCGACACGGGCTTCGGCATCATGCCCGTACGCGGCAACACCGAACTCAGGATCGCCTTCGGATTCGAGTCTGGCCCCCTCGCCCACGACCTCCGCGACAGTGGCGCCCTGCGGCAGCTCGTCGTGGACAAGCTCGCGTCGATGCGGTGGGAAGGGACCCGCCTGGCCGAGGCCGCCCGGAAGGCGCCCGACTTCTACTGCGACGCCATGGCCCAGATCCGCATGGACCCGTGGTCGCGGGGCCGGGTGACCCTGCTCGGAGACGCCGGCTACTGCCCCTCCCCCCTCTCGGGGCAGGGCACCAGCCTGGCCCTCGTCGGCGCCCACGTGCTGGCCGACTGCCTTGCCCAAGCCAACGGCGACCACCGCACCGCGTATGCCCGCTACGAGCAGCGGATGCGCCCCTTCGTCACCCTCAACCAGGCCCTGGCCACCGAGAATCCCGGCGGACCCGCCTCGGAGGAATCCGCCGCGCACGCCAAGAACGCACTCTCACTGGACAGCTGATCCCCTGGCCCGAACGGACATCCAAGCAGGAAGGAACAGCACAGAACCGCTCCGCGTTCAGCGCCTGCTGTCGCCGGGGGCCAGCAGGCTGGTGAGCTCGGCAATCGCCTCCGGGGACGGCTTGAAGTAGCGGCGGACGTTCTCCGGCTTCTTGTGCCGGGACTTCGCCATGAGCATCAGCAGCGACGCACCCTGTTCACCGAGGTGGGTCAGGGAGGAGTGGCGGTACTCGTGCAGGTCCCAGCCCGTTCCGGGCCCGCGCACCGCGGTGTGTTCGTCCAGCAGCGCGCGGGCCTGCCCGTACGACAGTCGGGCCAGCCCGGTATCTGGGCAGACGCCGCGCGGGCTGACGACCTTGCCAGGCCCCGGGCGGCGGTGGGTGACAAACACCGGCCCGCAGGTGCGGCCCTTGAGAAGCCGGGGCAGCAGCCGGGCAGTGCCGGCGTCCCAGTACACGGGCTCCAGCACGAAGTCCTCGCGCGCCTGGCCGCGGCGGCGGGCCTTGGTCCGGGCGCCCTTCGCCTTGACCGGGCAGCGGCGCCCGGCGAAGTCCAGTTCCTCGATGTTCACACCGAGGATCTCTTCCGCGCGGGCGGCGGTCTCGTACAGCATCCGCCACGGCGTCTTCTCCCGCAGGTGAACCTCACGCCGCGCGGTCAGCCGGTCGATCGCCATCTTCGAGCGGGCCGGGGTCTCAGAGTCCGGCACCGACAGCCGCTTCGCCCAGGCCGGGACCATCGGACCGTCGTAGCCGTGCTCCCGGCACCAGCCGAGCCAGGACAGCACCCCCGCCCGACGGGAGTTCCACGTGTTCACCGCCGCGGTGCCCCACAGCAGTTCCAGAGCCTCACCGATCTCGTCGTCCGCGACCGATGCCAGTGACCGAGCCTCGCCGAGCCGTTCGGCGGTCTTGCCGACCCCGATCCCATAGTTCCGGATCGTGTTCGGGTTGCCGAGCGAGTCGAGAAATACGTCCGCCGCCGCGCGGACGGTCAACGCCTTCCCAGCCGGCAGCTGTACGACGGTGGGCACCGCTTCCCCCTTGCCGCGGATAACAGGGCCGCTTCGCGTAGCGGCCGAAGAACGTCACCGCAGGTGACGGATCAAGCTACCGCAGATATTGGGGTGTTATCTGTGGGACGACTTCAGACCCGTCCCGGGACCGACGCGCCGTCAGCCGCCCACCTGGGCCGACGAAGGCTTAGCGCACGATCTGACACGGATGTTCCTCAACCCCCTTCTACAACGAGATCCTCCACCAGGACACCTGCCAGCCCGCCACCGCTGACGGCCTCGTCCTGCTCGCGGCCCTCGCCGTCGACGACCGGATTCCCGGCCGACACCGATTCCAAGCCGTCGACCTGCTTTTCAGGGCTGCCACCGTCGCCGAGCGTCACCTCGCCGAGACCTGGCCAGCCACCCCGCCACACGCCGATCCCGACAGCGAGGCCCGGGCCCGCAGCGCGGTCCAGGCCCGCACTCCAGATCTGCTGACACGCTGGTCGGCCGAATGCCCTGCGGTTCGGCTGGCCCTGGCCGGCCTCGCCGTCGTCTTCCCGACGGACCGCACCCTGACCGCCCTGACACCGCGCCTGCAGACCTTCACGCACCAGCACCCCCAGGGCACCGACATCGGCGACTACGTGCGGTTCGTCCTCGTGCTGGCCGCCCAGGACAACGACCGGATCCTCACGGTCACGGAGAAGCTCACCGACGCCTACTGGACGGGAACCACGCGTGGAGTGCCGACACGTGCACGAGCCCTCCACCTCCTCGGCCAGATGCCTACCAAGGTCGGAGCCGGACTCACCCGGCCACGCGCCGGGCAGTAGACGCCCCGCGGGACGACGAGCGACGCACCGCGCATCGCTCGCCCTGCTATTTCTCCTGAACATTCACGGGCCTCAAGATCCGCGACTGCTGCCCAAACCGGCGGACAAACGCTGCCCCTGGAAGTGAACGAAGCCACCCGGATCCGCTCACGCACCTCGTCGGCATCTGACACGGCCCGCACGCTACCGGTGGTGGTGTCAGGGGGGCCACGATGAGTGTCTCGGTCCTGTCAAGTGATGTGGCGCAGCAGTGCGGCGACTGCCGGTGGTGCCTCGCCGGGCGGGCGTACCACCATGACCTTCCAGTGCGGCGCGTGCCTGTGGAACCGGTACTGGGGGAGATCGGGGAAGCGGTCGGCGATCGACTTGGGCATGATGCAGACTCCCAGGTCGTTGCGGACCAGTTCGGCTGCCGCGACGATGTCGTTCACTTCGAAGGTTGTGCTGCGGTCGACGCCGGCGGCGCGGAAGGCCCGATCGACCGCGTAGCGGATGGCCCAGCCCGGTGAGAAGTCCACCAGGGGCGACCGGGCGGCCTCGGCGAGTTCGACTTCACCGTTCGGCGTCGTACCGAGAATCCGCTGGGACGACGCCAGCAGCACCATCTCCTCGCGCGACAGCAGCCGCGTCGTCAGCCCGCGCTGCTGCTGCCGGTCGAACGCGACCACGGCCAGGTCCACCGTGCCCTCGCGCAGCGCCTGGCGGATGTCGGCGACCGCCGCCTGCCGCAGCTGGACCACTACGCCTGGATGCTCCGCCCGCAGCGCGGCCAGGGCGTGGTGGAGCCCGGCCCAGACCCCCTGCATCGTCCCGACGGTGATGCGTCCGCGCAGCTGCCCCTGCACCGCATCGACTGCTTCCCGTGCCAGTTCGGCGGCTCGGAGAGTCGCACGCGCGGCGGGGAGGAATGCTTCACCTGCGGGGGTCAGCGAAACACGGTGCGTGGTGCGGTCGAACAGGGGGGTGCCGAATTCGCGTTCGAGGGCCCGCACCGTGCTGGACACCGCGGACTGGACCACGTGCAGGCGTCTTGCCGCCGCCGTGAAACCGCCCGTCTCCGCCACAGAGACGACGACCTCCATCTGACGCAGATCCATCATCCGCTCCCGGTCAAGCAGCGCTCCGTCTGATGCAGAGTCCGCGATCTTCGATCCTCACTGCATCGTAGGCGGACGGGGGTGCCATACGGGCGTCGGCCCGTGTCCGGAAGGACACGGGCTGAGGCTCCGTCAGGCACGCACCAGCGGTGTGTCGACCAGATGCTCGGCCAGGAACCACGCCTGCAGTTCGCCGGTCCTGATCACCTGGGAGACAAGCAGGTCGTTGGTGCCGTCGTCCCCCAGCTCGGCGGTCCGGGCAGCGGCGTCGTGGGCCTCGACGAGGATGGTCTCGTGGGCCTCCAGCAGTCGTGACAGCATCGCCGGCACTTCCTCCACCCCGTCCGGAGGCCGCGGAATCGAGGTGATCTCGGCGACGTGCCGGGGATCCCCTACCGCGACGCCGCCCAGGGACTGGACGCGTTCGGCGATGGTGTCGACGAGTTCGAGCTGCTCTCCCGCGTGCTTGTCCAGGACCAGGTGCAGTTGGTAGAAGGTCGCGCCGCGCATCAGCCAGTGATGCTTCTTGTAGAGGCCGTAGAGGATCTGGGTGTCCGCCAGGACCCTGTTCAGGCGCTGGCAGGAGTACATCCGCGCCTCGTAGGACAGACCGATCGGGAACTGCTTGACGGTGCCGAATTCCTGGATCACCTCGCCCTTCTGGTGCAGCCAGGGCTGGCTGCTGCTCAAGGGCTTGGAACTGCTGGTCATGGACCGCCTCCTGCGATGCCGTGCTGTGCTTACCCGGGCGACGCTAGGTGCCCCGACGCAGGGCGCATTGACCGACAGCGCATGCGGTGATGCCTGCCGGCGCACTGTGCCCGTTGCATGTGCGAGGCGTTCGCTCTCGGACAAGCCCCCGTGCGCTGGCAGGCATGCGTGGTGGTCCTGCCGCTCTAGCCTCGGCGGGACAACCCACGCTCGGCGAGCTGGGGAGCGAGGAGAGGCATGAGTACGAACGAGCAGGTGGACGTGGTGGTCCTCGGGCTGGGGCCGGGCGGCGAGTACGTCGCGGGCACGCTGGCCGAGGCCGGACTTGACGTGGTGGGGGTCGAGGCGGAACTCGTCGGAGGCGAGTGTCCGTACTGGGCGTGCGTGCCCAGCAAGATGATGATCCGGGCCGGGAATCTGCTTGCCGAGGCGGGCCGGATCCCCGCCCTCGCCGGTGAGGCGGTCGTGACTCCGGACTGGGGCCGGGTCGCCGGGCGCATTCGCGGCGAGGCGACCGACGACTGGAACGACCGGGTGGCCGTCGACCGGCTGGCGGCCAAGGGCGGCCGACTCGTCCGCGGGACAGGCCGACTCGCAGGGCCACGCCGGGTGGTGGTCGGCGACCGCACCTTCGAAGCCAGGCGCGGTGTAGTGCTGGCCACCGGCACGCGGCCCCGGATCCCCCCGGTGCCGGGCCTCGACGGAACGCCGTACTGGACCAATCGGGATGCCATGGCGGCCAAGGAACTGCCGGAGTCGATGGTCGTGCTCGGCGGGGGCGCCATCGGCGTCGAACTCGCCCAGGTTTTCGCCCGTTTCACGTGTGTGGTCACGGTGATCGAGGGGCAGGAGCGGCTGCTGTCACAGGAGGAGCCGGAGGCGGGGGAGCTGGCGGCGGAGGCTCTGCGGGCGGACGGTGTCACCGTACTGACGGGTGCCCGGGCGCGGCAGATCGGCCATGACGGCACCGCGTTCACCGTACGGTTGGAAGCGGGCGGGCAGCCGCTGCGCGCCGAGAGGCTACTGGTCGCCGCCGGGCGACACGCCGATCTGGCCCCACTGACGGTCGACTCGGTGGGACTCGATCCGGCAGCAGGAGTCGTACGCACGGATGGGCAGATGCGGGCAGGGGACGGGCTGTGGGCGATTGGCGACATCACCGGCCGGGGCGCCTTCACCCACGTCTCGATGTACCAGGCGGAGATCGCCGTTCGGGACATACTCGGACAGCCTGGACCCGACGCGGACTACCGGGCGCTGCCCCGCGTCACCTTCACCGATCCGGAGATCGGTGCGGTGGGAATGACGGAGCGTCAGGCGCGGGAGCAGGGACTGCGGGTGCGTACCAGCGTGCTGCCCATTTCCTCCTCCACGCGAGGGTGGATTCACGGGCCGGGCAATGAGGGGTTCATCAAGCTGGTCGAGGACACCGACCGGGGCGTACTGGTCGGCGCGACGTCGGCGGGGCCGGCGGGCGGCGAGGTGCTCTACGGGCTGAACGTGGCCGTCCACGCCGAAATACCCGTCGACCGGCTCCAGCACATGATCTACACGTATCCCACCTTCCACCGGACGGTGGGGGCCGCGCTCGGAGCCCTCCGCTGAGCCGCCCTCCGATCGCCCGCACGGACCCGGCGCCCAGGCGATGGCGTAGCATGCCGGGCCGCGACCCCGGCGAGCCGCAGCGGACCGCCACCTCCCTGGAGCTTCTTTTCGACCTGTGCTTCGTCATCGCGGTGGCCCAGGCGTCCGGGAGTCTGCACGAGGCGCTGACCGACAGGGAGTACGCCACCGGTGTCCTGCGCTTCGCGCTGGTCTTCTTCACCATCTGGTGGGCGTGGATGAACTTCACCTGGTTCGCTTCCGCCTACGACCCGGACGACGTCCTGTACCGGTTGACGGTGTTGGTCCAGATCACGGGGTCACTCGTGCTTGCCGCAGGCGTTCCCCGCGCGTTCGAGGAGGGTGACCTGCGGGTCATCACCATCGGATACGTCGTGCTGCGCACGGCGCTGGCCGCCCTGTGGCTGCGGGCCGCGTGGTCCGACCCCGCTCGGCGGCCGACCACCCTGCGCTTCGCCGTTGGGGTGACGGTATGTCAAATCGGGTGGGTCGGGCTGCTCGGTCTCCCGGCATCGGCTCGGCTGCCGGGCATTGTGGTGCTGATCATCGCCGAGGTCTCCGTCCCGGTGTGGGCGCAGTCCGCCGGGATGACTCCATGGCATCCGCGCCACATTGCCGAGCGCTACGAACTCTTCACCCTCATCGTCCTCGGAGAGTCCGTCGCGGCGGCCACCGTCGCCGTCCGGGGCGCCTTCGACCGGCACCAGGGCACCGGTTCGCTGTACGCGGTGGCGGCCGGTGGCCTGTTCATGGCCTACGCCATGTGGTGGCTGTACTTCGCCAGATCCGCGCACGCCCTGCTTGCCACGACGCACCAGGCCCACCGCAGGCGATTCACCTGGGCCTACGGCCACTACCTGATCTTCGCTTCGGCGACCGCCGAGGGAGCCGGCCTGGCCGCGTATGCCGATCATGTCACGCGACGCACGGACGCCTCGCCGTTGGCCGCGGGCGCGGCGGTCACCGTCCCCGCGGCCGTCTTCCTGATCAGCGTCTGGGCCGTACACCTCCGGCCCCATCAAAGAACCGTGGCCGAGTGGATTCCGTATCCCGTCGCGGCCGTCGGCGTCCTGCTGGCCGCTTTCTTCCCGGCACCTGCCCTCGCCGCCGGTGCGCTGCTGGCGGTCCTGGTCGTGGTGGCCACGGTGGAACAGCGGTGCAGAAGCCCGCGGTGAGATCTCACCCTGTGCCGGGACCGAAGGGCCGCGGGGGGGGGGGGGGGGGGGGGGGGGGGGGGGGGGGGGGGGGGGGGGGGGGGGGGTCGGGGGGGGGGGGGGGGGTGGGGGCGTTC